>NZ_RAWD01000269.1:0-13337 GCF_003612065.1 Corallococcus sp. CA047B | reverse complement strand
CCTCCGGGGCCTGGGGGTGTGCCCGTGCGTGCGGCGCCTCCTCCGGGCGCGCCGGTGGATCCGCGTGTCGCGGGAGCGCCGGGGGTGCCTCCGCCTGGGATGGTCGCGCGGGGGGCTCCTGGGCCTGTTGCCGCAGGGGCCCGGCCTTCGTCGGCGGGGGGCATTCCCGCCGTGGGGAAGACTCCGCCTCCGGGGATGCGCGCGGCGCCTCCGGGTGTGCCTCCGGGGGCACCGATGCCTCCGCGTCCGGCAGGGCCGCCGGGTGCTCCACTGCCTCCGGGGATGGTGCGGGCGGGACCGCCGCCGGGCCCTGGGGGCATGCCTCCTGGAATGGCGCCTCGGCCTCCTCCGGGGGCTCCGCCTCCCGCGATGGCGGCTGCTCCTGGCGCGGGGCCTGTTCCTCCGGGGCCTGGGCGGCGTCCGTCCGTCACGGGAGTTCCGGTCGCTGGGGCTCCGGGTGCCGCACGGCCGGTGGGACCTCCGGGGGCCGTACCTCCGGGGGGCGCGCAGGGCAGGCCGATGGGTCCGCCGCCTCCGGGAGCGCCTCCGCGACAGGGGCCTCCTTCGGGGGCTGTGCCGTCGGTGGCCTCCGCTGGAAATGCCGGTGGGCCGGTCGCCGTCGCGCCGCCGCGTCCTGGTGCTGTTCCTCCTCCCGGTGGGGTGTCTGCCGCTGCTCAAGCGGGTGGGCCGAATGTCGTCCCGGGGATGCCTCCGGGTGCCTTGCCCCAGGCCGCTGTTCCGGGTGGAGCGAAGGCTCTCGCGGGAACTCCTCCTGGCGCGTTGCCGAATGTGGCCGCTCACGGCGGGGCGAATCCCCTCGCGGGAGCTCCGGCCGCCGTTGCTCCGCATGCGGCGAATACCCTTTCAGGCTCGCCCGTTGGGGGCCTGGCGAACGCCGCTCCTGGGAGCACCGTCGCTCAAGGTGGGTTGGCGGACCCGGGTTCTGATGCATTGTCAGACATCGCGGATGGCTGGTCTTTCGAGAGCGCTCCGGTTGCGCCTCCTGGAGTTTCGGGGGCGGCGAATCCCAGCGTGTCCGGCACTCCGGACGCCGGCGCGGGGGCGCCGCCACCCTCCGCGAAGGCTGCCATTGAGGCACCTCCGGGAGCCGCACCGAACGTTGTTGCCAAGGCCCCGCCCCCTCCTTTGTCCGAGCTGGTGCTGGAGGCTGAGCTTGTCGAAGATGACGACGATGTCTTGATCCCCGAGTCGTTCGACGCCGAGCCCGAATCCTCTCCGACGCTGACGGCCGCTCCGATTCCGCCGGAGCCCGAACCTGTCGCCGTCCTCTCCAGCGACTCCCTCGACTCGGACATCCTCGAGGACGTGGATGTCATGGCGTCCGAGCCGCACGAGGCCCCGTCGCCCGAGGTGGCGGAGCCTGGCTGGGACCTGTTCACGGAGGAGCCCGAGGCCAGCAACGTGTCCTCTCTGGAGGCGAGCCCGAACCCGCTTCCCGCCACCCCTGCCCAGGCACCGCACCCCGAACCCCAACTCGCCACCCCGTTGGCCAGCCACGATGGCGTGCTGGAAGCGATGGAGTTCGAGGACCTTCCGGAGGCGCCGCCCGCCTCGCCGCCTGAGTCGCGCGAAGTGGAGTTGGCTCCCGCACCCGTCGCCGTCGAACCCGCGAAGCCGGTGCCCTCCGTTGCCGAGGCGTCTGTCTTCTCTACGCCCCCGACCTCCTCCGAAAAGGAGCAGTTGGCGCAGTTCGACCCCCGGCTTGCGACGGATGATCTGCCGGTGTCTGTCCATTCCGACACGTCGGCTACGGCCGAAGCCGTGGTGTCTTCGATTGAAGTCCCGGCGCTCCCTGTCGTGGCCGCGCCGGCCGCGCAGGATGTCGACGCCGATTCGCTTGAGTTCAGTCTCGCGGGGGAGTCGCCGCTGTCGCCCGAGGTCCCCACGCCTCCCGCTGCGTCGGTCACGGAGGCCGCCGAGCCCTGGCAGGTCGCCGCCGCGCCAAAGGCCGCCGAGGTATCCCCCGAGCCCGTGCTCACCGCCGAGCCCGCTGCTCCCTCCGAGGAGCCGCGAACCGAACTCCCCCAGGAGTTCGACGTCGCCCTGGTCTCCGACGCCGAAACGCCTCCGGCAGCCGAGCCCGTCCTCGCCGTGGCCCCCTCGCCCATGGAGCCCGTCCTTGCTGTGGCCCCAGCGCCCGTGGAGCCCGAGTTCGCCGCCGAGTCGCCTGCTGTCACGGCGGCGGAGCCCGAGCCTGCCTCCCATTCGCCCGCTCTGACGGCGGCGGAGCCTGAAGCTCCCGCGCAGCCCTCGGAGTCAGCCGCCAGCGCCGCGGATGTCCACGAGGCCGCCGCCATCCCCGAGGACACGGCGCCACCGAAGCCGCGCCTCGTCGTCCCCGCGCCGGCTCCGACCCGCGAGCGGACGCCCATCGCCCTCGACGATCTTCCCGCGTCCTCCGAAGAGCCCATGCAGCTCGCCTCCACCTGGGAGTTCGTGGGCTGGCAGGGCGGGGAAGGGGAGGGCCCCGTCGGTCACACCGCGGACACCACCTGGGCGGACCGGGTCGTCGACCTGGACGGTCCCGCCACGTCCACCCCGGCCGCGAACGAAGGGGGCGTGGCCCTGGCCTCCGCATGGGAGTTCATGCAGCACCCCTGGCAGCCCCAGGCCTCCGAACAACCCGACACCGTGCAGGCCCTGCTCGCCGCCGCCAGCGCGTCCACCGACACGCCGACGAACGGTCCCACCATCACGGCGGATCAGGTCCTCTCCGCGCTGGACACCGCGGACTCGCAGGGCATGGTCGGCAAGGTGCTGCTCGCCTACAGCGCGGGCCGCTTCCGCCGGGCCTTCCTCCTGGGTGACAGCTTCGGCCTCGCGCGCGTGGGCCGCGCCTGGGGCCCGGGCAGCGAACGTCCGGAGGTCTCCGCGCTCAAGGTGGACCTGGACGCGCCGTCCCTCCTCGCGTCCGCGCTGAAGGGCCCCAGCCCCAGCGTCTTCAACGCGCCGCAGGGCCCCCAGGACGAGGCCATCTTCTCCGCGCTGTGCGAGTCCGAATCGCACCTGCTCGTCTTCCCCCTGCACGCGCGCGGTCAGCCCGTGGCGTTCTTCGTCGCTGAAAACGGGCCCGCGCCCGTGGAACTGGACACGCTGGAGGAACTGGGTCGCATCGCCGACCGGGCCGTGGAGATCTGCACCCGCCTGCATCGCTTCCCGTGACCGTCAGCTCCCGCTAAAGTCACGAAGGGCCCCGGCGCATCGGCACCGGGGCCCTTCTTGCTGAAGCCCCTGGCCGCTTCACGCCGATGTCCCGAGCCGCGGCTGCGTGGCCCTGGCAACATCCCGCGCCATGAACTTCCTTCGCGGAGGGCACGCGGTCCCTTCAAGGACCGCCTGGCGCATCCTGCTGCTGGTGCCCGCGCTCCTGGGCGCGACGCCCGCACCTCAAGCCCCCGAGGCGCGACTCGTCGGCGTCTGGGGCAGTGAGCGGCGCCTGGGGCCAGAAGTCCGTGGAGAGCTGACCGTGGTGCGCGGGGAAGGCGCGTGGCGCGCGCGCATCGCGGGCTTCGACGTGCCCGTGAAGGTGGACGGCGCGAAGGTCTCCCTCGTGCTTCCCGGAGGCCAGGGCGAGCTGCGGGGCGCGGTGGTGGAGGACGGAAGGCGCATCCGCGGGCATTGGATCCAGCCCCGCGTCCTGATGAGCGGGATGCGGTTCGCCACCCCGGTGGAGCTGCGCTCCCTCCAGGCGGGCCACTGGCGCGGAACGGTGGCCCCGCTGGAGGACCGGTTCTCGCTGTACCTGGTGGTCCAGAAGCAACCGGATGGCACCCTCGGAGCTTTCTTCCGCAACCCCGAACGGAACTTCGGCAACCGGCGCATGTACCGCGTCAGTCTCCAGGGCACGGGCGTCCGATTCGTCGACACCGCCGGGGGCACGACCTTCGAGGCCACCTACGACGCGCGAACCGAGCGCCTGTCCCTCGTCTACCCGCCGCTGGATACCACCTTCGACCTCACGCGAAGGGATCGCAATCAGGCCGTGGGCCTGTACCCACGCACGCCGGCACCGGGCCCGTACGTGTACCGCGCTCCCGTCGCGGAGGACGATGGGTGGACGACGGCCTCGCTCACCGATGTCGGCATGGAGCCACGACCCATCCGCCAGCTCGTGCAACAGATCCTCGATCAGGAACCAGGGCCCGCACCGGCCCCTGCCATCCAGGGGCTCCTCATCGCGCGCCACGGAAAGCTCGTGGTCGAGGAGTACTTCCACGGCTTCGACAAGGAGCGCCCGCATGACCTGCGCTCCGCGGCGAAGACATACGCGTCGGTGTTGATTGGCATCGCGCTGGACCAGGGCGCGGCCTTCACGGTGGATACGCCCGTGGTCTCCCTGTTCCCGGAGTACGGCGGCAAGCTCGCGCACCTGGACGAGCGCAAACGCGCGCTCACGGTGGCGCACCTGCTGACGATGTCGACGGGGCTCGCGTGTGACGACGAGGACGAGGCCTCACCGGGCAACGAGGAGCGCCTCCAGGACGATGTCCCGGATTGGTACAAGTACACACTCGACCTGCCGATGGTGAGCAAGCCAGGAGAGAAGGGCGTGTACTGCTCAGCGAACATCAACCTGCTGGGCGGCGTCCTGCGCAACACCACGCGCACGTGGATCCCGGAGTTCTTCGCGCGCAACCTGGCCGCGCCCCTCCAGATGCGCGACTACCACGTGGACCTGATGCCGTCGGGCGAGCAGTACCTGGGCGGGGGCATCTACATGCGGCCACGCGACGCCTTGAAGCTGGGGCAGCTCTATCTGTCCGGGGGCACCTGGAACGGACGCCGCGTCGTCAGTCAGCGCTGGGTGGAGCGCTCCATCGCGAACCACGCGACCCTGGCCCAGGGTTCGACGTACGGCTACACGTGGTGGCGGCATGAACTGCGCGTCGGCGACCGCGTCTATTCCGAATACGAAGCGAGCGGCAACGGCGGGCAGTTGGTGATGGTCATTCCCGAGCTGGACCTCACCGTCCTCTTCACCGCGGGCAACTACAACCACGCGGCGCTCTGGCGGAAGTTCCGGGAGGAGCTGCTGCCCCGCTTCATCCTGGGCGCCGTCACCGTGAAGTAAGGCCCGGCGGCGCCCCCACGGCAGGAGGGGCACCGCCGCTCTGGCGACCTAGCTGCAGCCGCTCGTCGTGCCGCAGTTCGCGCACTTGTAGCAGGCGCCGCTGCGCACGGTGATGGCGCCGCAGGTGTGGCAGGGCGGGGCGTCCGCCTGGTTCAGGTACGTGCTGCGCGAGTGGCTCACCGCGGACAACTGCAGCGTCTGCGCGGGCACCTCGGCCTTCACCACCGGCGCCGGACGGGCCTCTTCCACCGGTGTCACCTCCGCGTCGTCACCGCACGGCGCGGTGGGCAGGAACTTCAACGACAGCCACCGGAAGATGTAGTCCGTGATGGACTTGGCGATGGGGATGTTCGGGTTGCCGGTGAAGCCGCTCGGCTCGTAGCGGGTGTGGCAGAACTTGTCCGCCAGCACCTGCATGGGCACGCCGTACTGGAGCGCCAGCGACACGCTGGTGGCGAAGCCGTCCATCAGGCCGCTCACCACCGAGCCCTCCTTCGCCATCACCACGAACAGCTCGCCCGGCGTGCCGTCCTCGTACATGCCCACCGTCAGGTAGCCCTCGTGGCCGCCGATGGAGAACTTGTGCGTGATGGACTGACGCTCGTCCGGCAGCCGGCGGCGGTGCGCCTTCGGCTCGGGCGTCACCACCGGCACGGCCTCCGCCACCACGCGGGGCGCGTCCTTGGGCTTGTCCTGCGAGGTGTTGAGCGGCTGCGTGCGCTTGCACCCGTCGCGGTACACGGCGACGGCCTTCAGGCCGCTCTTCCACGCCTCCAGGTAGGCCTTCTCGATGTCCTCCACCGTGGAGTCGGTGGGCATGTTGACGGTCTTGCTGATGGCGCCGGAGAGGAACGGCTGCGCCGCCGCCATCATCTCGATGTGGCCCATCCAGTGGATGCTGCGCTGGCCCTTGGACGGCTTGAACGCGCAGTCGAACACCGGCAGGTGCTCCGACTTGAGATGCGGCGCGCCCTCGATGGTGTCGTGCTTGTCCAGGTACGCGATGATGTCCTGCGCCTGCGTCTGCGGGTAGCCCAGCTTCTCCAGCGCCAGCGGCACCGTCTGGTTGACGATCTTCAGCATGCCGCCGCCCACCAGCTTCTTGTACTTGATGAGCGCGATGTCCGGCTCGATGCCGGTGGTGTCGCAGTCCATCATGAAGCCGATGGTGCCCGTGGGGGCCAGCACCGTCACCTGGCTGTTGCGGTAGCCGTGCTCCGTGCCGCGCGCCAGCGCGTCGTCCCACGCCTGCTTCTGCGCCTGGAACAGCTCCGCGCTCACGCCTTCCGCCTGGAGCTGGTAGGCCGCCTTGCGGTGCTTGCGGATGACGCCCAGCATCGGCTCCGCGTTGTTGCCGTAGCCCTTGAACGCGCCCTGCTTCTGGGCGATGCGCGCGCTCGTGGCGTAGGCCTCGCCGCACATCAGGGACGTGATGGCCGCCGCGTAGTTGCGGCCCGCCGGTGAGTCGTAGGGCAGGCCCGTCGCCATCAGCAGCGCGCCCAGGTTCGCGTACCCCAGGCCCAGCGGACGGTAGTCGTGGCTGTTCTGGGTGATGCGCTCGGTGGGGTAGCGGCTGAAGCCGACGATGATCTCCTGCGCCAGCAGCACCACCGACACCGCGTGCTTGAACGCGGTCACGTCGAAGCCGCCCTCCAGCGTGCGGAAGTGCATCAGGTTCAGCGACGCCAGGTTGCAGGCCGAGTCATCCAGGAACATGTACTCGGAGCAGGGGTTGGACGCGTTGATGCGCGCCGTGCCGGAGCACGTGTGCCACGCGTTCACCGTGGTGTCGTACTGGAGGCCCGGATCCCCGCACAGGTGCGCCGCCTCCGCGATCTCCCGGAACAGCTCCCGCGCCTTGTACGTCTCCATCACCTGGCCGTCGCGCACCGCGCGCGTCTGCCACGGGCCGTCGTTCACCACGGCCTTCATGAAGTCGTCCGTGACGCGCACGGAGTTGTTCGAGTTCTGGAAGTAGACCGACCCGTACGCCTCGCCGTTGAAGGACGGATCGTACCCCGCCTCGATCAGCGCCCAGGCCTTCTTCTCCTCGTTCGACTTGCAGCGGATGAACTCCAGGATGTCCGGGTGCTCGGCGTTGAGGATGACCATCTTCGCCGCGCGCCGCGTCTTGCCACCGCTCTTGATGACGCCCGCGAACGCGTCGAAGCCGCGCATGAACGACACCGGGCCGGATGCAGTACCGCCACCCGCGAGCAGCTCCTTGCTGCCGCGCACGGTGGACAGGTTGGTGCCCGTGCCGCTGCCGTACTTGAAGAGCATCCCTTCCGTGCGGGCCAGCCCCAGGATGGACTCCATGTTGTCGTCCACGCTGTTGATGAAGCACGCCGAGCACTGCGGGTGCTCCTCCACGCCCACGTTGAACCAGACGGGCGAATTGAAGGCCGCCTTCTGGCGCAGCAGCAGGTGCGTCAGCTCCGCGTGGAACGCCTCGCGGTCCACCGCCGACGCGAAGTAGTTCCCCTCCGCGCCCCAGCGGGTGAGGGTGTCCACCACGCGCGCCACCAGCTTGCGCACGCTCGTCTCACGCTCCGACGTGCCGGGCGTGCCCCGGAAGTACTTCGACGCGACGACGTTCGTCGCCAGCATCGACCAGGACTTGGGGACCTCGATGTCCTTCTGGTCGAAGACGACCTTGCCGTCCTCGCCCTTGATGCTCGCGCTGCGGTACTCCCACGCCAGCTCGTCCGCGGGGTCCACCCCGGGCGTCGTGAAGAAGCGCTCCACGGTCAGCCCCGTCGTCGTCGTCGCCGTCGCCGCCTTCCCCTTCACCCGCGCCCCGCGACGCTCCTTGCCCCCGACCACCGACTTGCCGCCCAGGTCCTTCTCCATGACGCCCACCTCCATATGCACTGAGAGTACGGATGCAAAATTCGCAAAATCGCCAACGCCGCGAGATCCCAGGGGATCGGTTGATCTCCGAAGGACAGAAAGGAGCGACGTCTGGATGGAGCAAGGAGGCAGGTTCCAGCGGACTTGGAGCTGGAATCCGGGCCCGGGCCTGACTGCCCTCCCGCCGGGCGGGCGGATCCATATGATCGCTCACGGGGTCCGTCAAACATCACCTGCTGCCCCTACATCTAGCATTTGAAGTCTGCTTACACACTTCATCTTGTGGGTGAGTCTGTCTGCGAACACCCGGGGCGCTGCTCACCTGCGCAGGGGGTGTGGGCTTGATACAGGGCTGATCTAAGGCCCCACCATGACGGTGGCAATGGATGCTTCGCAGGCAATGTAGTGTCATGACATTACAAACCCGGGCCGCAGGCGGAGGGCACCCGGCCAAGGGCTCGTGATCACTGGCGGATGTTTGCTGTCAGTCCGTGCGCCCAGCCTGGGGGCGGTCCGCCGCCGGGACGAGGAAAGGACGCAGGGGAGGGGCCTGGGACGGTCGGTTGCTGAACGGCGGCGTCGATTTCGCCGCCGGGCCGCGTTAGGAGGCCGACATGCCCCCTCCCTTTGAACGCCACGTCTTCGTCTGCACCAACCGCCGCCCGGACGGGAATCCGAAGGGCTGTTGCGCCACCAAGGGCGGGGAGGAGGTCCGCGCCGCCTTCAAGGCGGAGCTGGACAAGCGCGGGCTCAAACGCACCATGCGCGCCAACGCGGCCGGCTGCGTGGACACCTGCGCGTTCGGCGTCTCCGTGGTCGTCTACCCGGAGGGCACCTGGTACGGCGGTGTGAAGGTGGAGGACGTCCCCACCATCGTGGAGGAGCACCTGGTGCAGGGGCGCCCGGTGGAGCGGCTCTTGATGCCCTTCAACAAGAAGGCGGAGCGCTGAAGGCGATTCCCTTCCGAAGAAGGAAACCGCCTCGCGCCCCGCCTCGGGGTACCGCGACGTCGTGGCGCCGGTGACTAGCGGCGCTTGCCCAGCAGGCGCATCAACGACAGGAACAGGTTGATGAAGTCCAGGTAGAGCGTGAGCGCGCCCACGATGCTCACCGTCGCGTTGCTCTGGAAGCCCGTGCCCGCGTGGTACTCGCGCAGCTTCTGGGTGTCGTACGCGGTGAGGCCCGCGAAGATGAGCACGCCGGCGCACGCGCTGACGAACGACACCGCGTCATTGCGCATGAACAGGTTCACGATGCCCGCGATGACGATGCCGACGAGGCCCATGTAGAGGAAGGTTCGCCAGCCGCTCAGGTCCTTCTTCGTGACGGTGCCGTAGACGGCCATGGTGCCGTAGACCGCCGCGGTGATGAAGAACACCTGGGCGATGGAGCCCGCCGTGTAGATGAGGAAGAGCACCGACAGCGTCACGCCCGTCAGCGCCGAATAGCCCAGGAACAGCGCCGCGGCCACCGGGCCGGAGATGCGGGGCGCCAGGAACGACAGCGCCATCACCACGCCGAACTGCACCAGCAAGAGGCCCATGCGGTACTGCGCCACCGCCTGGAGCATCGCGTTGCTCGACAGCGTCACCGCCGCCATGACGCCCGTGAGGGCCAGCCCCGCGAACATCCAGCCATGGACGCGCGTCATGAACGCGCGCTGCGACTCCTGCATCAGCACCGAGTCCACTTCGCTCGCCCGCCCGCTCTGCCACCCACCAGAAGATTCCCACGCCATGTGCTTTCGTATCCTTTCGTGCCGGGACGGCTGCCCGGCTGCTGTGTCCTGTTGTAACGCGGAGCCTTGGGCGGTGCCTTAAAGGGCCTTCCAGGCCAACAAAAGCTTCGCCGCGACTTCCGTGGTGATGAGGGGCAGCACGCCCCCTCCGCCCACGATGTTGACGATCTCCGACATGGAGCCCCGGCACACCCCGCCCCACGCGGGCTGCTTCGTCAGGCCCACCGACGCATAGGCCGAGTAGTCGACGAAGAACGACGTGGGCAGCACGCTGTTCTGACCACACAGCAGGTGCTCCTCCGGCTGCGTGTCCACCACCTCCTGCACCACGAAGCCGCCGCCCTGGGTGTCCGTGGCCGCGCGCACGCACAGCTGCGCCCACGTCAGGGACTCGCCATAGGCGCCCTTGACGCGCTCCTCGTAGGGCACCGTGCCCACCGAGCGGCCCAGGAACACCGCCTTGCCGCCGTAGTCCCACGCGCGCTTGAGCACGAAGCGCGCGGGCTCCTCGGACACGCGCGCCACCACGTCGTCCACCTTCGCGCCGTCCGGGCCGGTGCCGGGGCCGTGGCGGAAGGGGCGCGTCCAGGGCACCGCGGCGCGAATCGCCTCCAGCTCGTCCGGGGTGAGGCCCGCGCTGTCCGCGAGCGCGGGCTCCGTCAGCGCCTGCGATAGCAGCGCGAACGTCGTCTTCACCTCCACCTGCGAGGCGGGCGGGTTGAGGAACACCGCCTTCTTGCCGGGCACCGTGCCCAGGAAGTCCTCCACCCAGGGGGCAGGGGACTGCTCCAGCCGGCGCACGAACAGGTGGCGGTAGACCAGGTCGTACTTCTTGCCCCGCACCGTGAAGGCGTCCTCGCCGGACACGTCCTCCGGGTGCACGACGTCCGCGTCCGCGCCGAACTCGCGGAAGCGCTCGCACAGCCAGCGCAGCTCCGTCACCTGCGCGTCGTTCTTGCGGCACAGGAGCGCCACCGTGTCCGGCATCGCCCCGTCGCGCTCGGCCGCGTAGCCGTCCAAGAGGGCCCGGTAGAGCGCCAGCGCGTTGTTGCCGTTGAGCGTGTGCAGCGCCGCCAGCCCCTTCTCCGGGTAGCGCAGGTGCCGCGCGACGACCTCGATGAAGGAGCGCGCCGCGATGTCCGAATAGCCCTGCATGGCCGGGATGGTCGCGTTGACCTCCAGCGCCCAGGGACGGCCCGCGGAGACGAAGTAGTCCACGCGCGTCGTCGCCAGCCTGCGGCTTTGTTCCCAGGTGCGCTCGGCCAGGGAGCGCTCCAGCGGGGACAGCGCGCCGAGCAGCCGGCCCGGGTCCTCGCCGGCGAGCACCGCTCGCGCCATCTTCAGCGTGGCGGAGGCCAGCTTCGCGGACAGCAGCGCGCGGCGTTTGATCTCCTCGGCGTCGAGGATGACGGGCGTGGCGGTGATGGGGATGGGCAGGGTGCTGCCATCCGGCTTCGTCACCGCGAGACCGCGCTCGTAGGCCAGCTTCGCCAGCTCCGGTCCGAAATAGTGTGCCTGCCTGCGCAGGACATCCATGAACTCTTGCACGCGCGGAACCTACGACCCCTGGGGCTCGTGGGTCCACAACCCGTGACCCGTCGGCCTGTTCCCCAGGCCAGCACCCGGCGCGCCGTGTCCTGCGAGCGGCCGGGCGTGGGGGCAGGTCGCCCCAGGTGCGCCGTGCCCCGGGGGCCTTGGGTTGGCGCTTCCGCTCCTGGCTTGCGCCCGGGTGGCGAGGTCGCTTAAAACAACTCAGTTGCTTTTCGAGATTGAGTGGACGTGAGCCGCCTCCGACGCCACCCCAGCACGAACCGCCCCGCGTCGCGCCTGTTGGCGTGGCAGTGGGTGCTCGTGTGCGTGCTGGCGTACGTGGGAAGCGTCCTCCACTTCGCGCTGGTGCAGCACACCACGTGCCTGGAGCACGGGGACGTGATGCACGTGAGCGAGGCCCCGTCGCATGGGGGCCCGTCGGAGGAAGAGGTCTCCTTCGACGACGTGCGTGTGGCCCGGGCGCCCCAGGCGCAGGCCGTGCCGCACAGCGCGGAAGCCCACTGTCACCATGCCTTCCTTCGCCGTGAGGCCCCGCCTCCGGCTGAGTCCGCCCCGATGCTGGTGGCGGTCTCCACGCGCTCCAATCCGGCGCTGGCGGTGTTCCGCTTCCACGCGGCCCCCGTCGCGCTGTTGAGACTCGCGCCCAAGTCGTCGCCTCCGCGCGCCTGATTCCGGCCCACGAAGCCCGTCGTTCCCGCCCGGCGTGTGTCCGCGGTCCGGGAAGCGTCCGGGGCTTCCGGAGCCTTCGTCGCGCGCGCTCCCGTCCCTTCGCGGTGACGTGACGCCGCGAGGGGCTTCGGCCGCTCCCGTTCCGCGCGCTTCGTCCCGCTGAGCCCCCTTCCAGGCCCCGTCGCGTTTTTCGCGTGCGTCCGTTCCCTCCTTCCGGGGCGGTGCACCGTGGGCGCGCGGGGCCTGGAGTCCCCGCAGTCCATCCCCGTGGAGTTCCACACCATGAAGAACAAGCTGCTGTCCGCCGTGTTGCTGTCCGCCTCGCTCCTCGTCTCCGCGTGCGGCGACGACGCCGAAGAGTCCACCGGCGACGAAGAAGGTTGCGAGCACCTGCAGGAAGGCCCCGCCGTCAGCGTCACCGCGGCCACCTCCGGCACGGGCCCCGCCGTGAGCAACGACCACAAGCGCTACGACATCGCGCTGGTGGACGTGACGGGCGGCAAGGGCGGCGCGGTGTCCTTCGCCGTCTCCGAGGCCACCGACTACGTCCTCTTCACAAGCGCGGATGTGCCGGTGAAGGTCACCAACGGCGCTGGCACGACGGTGGAGTTCGAGGAGAGCACCACCAGCTCCACGCTCTGCACCGACATCAAGGGCCGCCACATCGTGCCCCTCACGGTGGGCACGCACACGCTCACCTTCGGCCCTTCGACGCTGTCCTCCGTGTCGCTCGTCATCGAGGAGTCGGGCGAGCACGACCACGACCACGAGTAACCGCCGTTCCCCCTTGAGTCCCCACAGGAGCCAGACATGGGTACCTTTCAGCAGTTCCTCGACGACCAGAAGATCTCCCCCGCGGTGCTGCTGCGCCGCTCCCGCCAGCTCGAATCCCAGTCTTCGGAGGACCGCGTCCTCAAGCGCAAGCGGTCCGCGCGCCGCCGCGAGAAGGAGGGGCAGCAGAAGCCCTACGCGGAGCTGGGGCTGGGCAAGCCGCGCAGTGGCCGGGGCCTGAGCGAGCAGCAGCTCACCGCCGCGCGCGAGGACCGTCCGGTGTCCCCGCGCGTGCGCTCCAAGGTGGTGCGCGCCATCAACGCGCTGCTCACCAAGAACGGCGGCACCCCCGTGGACGCGAAGGCGCTCTTCGGTGAGGTGGCCGCGCGCGTGGGTCCCACGACGAAGAAGGCCAGCAGCTAGTCCCCGCTTCACCTCGCGAGGCGCCCCATGTCCCAGCCGCATGCCGTCCCTGCCGCCGCTGTTCTTCCCTGCGACGTTCGCCGCGACGGCGACCGTCTGTTCGACGTGGCCATGTGGTGCCTGGGCCAGGACGTGCGTTGCCCGGACGGCAACGTGCTCCTGCGCCACGGCCTCGTGCGCGAGCCGCGTCCCGAAGGCGTGGAGGGGCAGAGCGCGTACCCTGTCTCTTATTACACATCT
>NZ_RAWD01000268.1:0-13465 GCF_003612065.1 Corallococcus sp. CA047B | reverse complement strand
GCGCAGACAAGGCGGCGGGCCCCTGCTCCCCCGCCCCGACCTGCTCAAGGCGCTGTTCACCGCGCAGCGGGGGCTGGTGACGGACTACTTCTGGATCCTCATGCTCAACCGCATTGGAAGCGCGGTGCGCGCGGAGGAGTACCGCCACATCTCCGATTACGCGGAGCTGGTGACGGACCTGGATCCGAAGTTCCGGCAGGCGTACCTCTACGGAGGCCTCACCATCCCCGTCTACACGGGCAAGGGCGGCTATCTCAACACGGCGGAGTCCACGGCCCTGTTGCGCAAGGGCGTGGCGAACGTCCCGCACGACCAGCCCCTGACCTTCCAGCTCGCGTACAACCTGATGTTCTTCGAGCGGAAGTACAAGGAAGCCGCGGACCTCATCCAGGAGATGTCCCGGTGGGAGGGTGCCCCGCCCTACTACGCCGCGCTCGCGACGCGGCTGTACGCGCAGTCCGGTGACTTCGACGCGAGCATGTCGTTGACCCTCGCGCTGCGCGACAGCGCGGAGGACGAGGAATCGCGCGCCTTCTACGAGCAGCGCATCCAGGAGATCCAGCAGGAGCGCGTGCTCCGGGGCATCGACGCGGCCATTGCCCGCTACCGCGCCCGCGAGGGCCGCCTGCCCGACGCGCTGCCCGCGCTGGTGACGGCGGGCGACCTGCGAATGCTCCCCGCGGATCCGCTGGGCGGGGAGTTCTTCCTGGGCCAGGACGGCCGGGCCTACTCCAACGCCTCCAAGTTCCGGCTGGAGCTCATCGAGGACGAGAAGACGGAAAGTGGCGAACGCATCCTGCCCAAGCCCCGGACGACCCAAGCGCCATGACGACTCCCAATCCTGACGCCCCTCCCATCCTGGCCCAGGGGCTCGCCAAGACGTACAAGGTCGGCTTCTGGTTCAACCGCACCGTGCGGGCCCTGCAGTCGCTGGACCTCCAGGTGGGCGCCGGGCAGATCTACGGCCTGCTCGGCCCCAACGGCGCGGGCAAGTCCACCACCATCAAGATTTTGATGAACCTGGTGCGCCCCAGCAGCGGGGTCGCGCGCATCTTCGGCCAGCCGGTGGATGAGGCGTCCACCCGGCGGCTGGTGGGCTTCCTGCCGGAGAACCCCGCCCCGTACGAGTACCTCACGGGCCGGGAGTTCGTGACGCTGGCCGGACAGCTCGCGGGCCTGAGCGGCCAGGAGCTGGACGTGCGCGTCAAGGAGGTCCTGGGCGCGGTGGAGATGGCGGGCGCGGAGAAGCTGCAGATCCGCCGCTACTCCAAGGGCATGGTGCAGCGCGTGGCGCTGGCCCAGGCGCTGGTGAGCCGGCCGAAGCTGCTCATCCTGGACGAGCCGACGAGCGGGTTGGATCCGCTGGGCCGCCGCCAGATGCGCGACCTCATCCTGGCGGAGCGGGAGAAGGGCACCACGGTCCTCTTCTGCAGCCACATCATCCCGGACGTCGAGTCGCTGTGCGACCGGCTGGCGGTGCTGGTGGGCGGACGGCTGGTGCGCGAAGGCAGCGTCCGGGAGCTGGTGTCCGCGCAGGTGCCCACCGTGGAGGTCGTGGTGGAGGGCCTAGCGCCGGACGCGGTGAAGGGGCTGGGCATTCCCCTGGAGTCGCTCCAGGCGCTCGACGGCCGCGTGCTGCTCCAGGTGTCGGACGTGGACACGCAGCGGCTCTTGAGCGGCGTGCTGGGCGCCGGGGGCCGGGTGAACCAGGTGCAGCCGGCGCGGTTCTCGCTGGAGCAGCTGTTCATGAACGCGCTCAAGGAGTCCGGGCGCGCGTCCACCGTGGGCGGGGAGATCAATACATGAGCGCCTTCAGCGCGATGATGTGGAATGGCTTTCGCGAGGCGCGCCGCAACCGGGTGACGGTGGTGGTGGGCGTGTTCGCCGCGGTGGTGCTCTTGTCCTCCACGCTGGTGACGGAGGTGACGGTCGCCACGTTCGACCGCGTGCTGACGGACTTCGGCCTGGGGATGATGAGCCTCATCCTCGTCTTCCTGGCGGTGTTCCTGTCCAGCAGCCTGCTCAGCCGTGAAATCGAGCGGCGCACCATCTTCCTGGTGGTGAGCAAGCCCGTGTCCCGCACGCAGTTCCTGCTGGCGCGGCTTGCGGGCACCATGCTGACGCTGGGCGCGCTGCTGGCGGCGATGACGCTCGTCTTCCTCGGTCAGCTGCTGCTGTTCCGCGCGGAGATCACCTCCACGCAGCTGCTGGCGAGCGCGGGCCTGTGGTTCGAGCTGCTCGTCATCAGCAGCGTGGGCATCCTCTTCTCCAGCTTCGCGGGCCCGGCGGTGTCGGCCATCGCCACCACGGGCCTGTACTTCACCGGGCACCTGACGGGCGACCTCTACGCCATCGCCAGCCGCTCGGAGAGCACGTTCATCCAGGTGCTGGGCAAGACCGTCTATTACGCGCTGCCCAACCTGGAGCGGGTGAACTTCCGCCCGCAGGCCACGTACGCGCTGCCGGTGGACGCCAGCACCTTCCTGTCCGGCGCGGCGTACAGCGTCGCGTGGGCGGGCGTGCTCATCGCCCTGGCCACCGTCATCTTCGAGCGGCGCGACTTCCGCTGACGTTGAAGCACGGCGGCCCCGGGCTTCAGGCCCGGGGCGTCGGCTCGTCCAGTTCGTCGGTGAGGCCGTGCTTGGCCAGCCGGTAGCGGAAGGAGCGGAAGGACAGCCCCAGCAGCTCCGCGGCGCGCGTCTTCACCCCTTGCGCCTGCTTGAGCGCGGCCAGCAGGTGGCGCCGCTCGCTGTCGTCCAGGTGGCGCTCCAGGTTGAAGCCCGCCCCCATCGCGGGCTCGCCGGCCTCACCGGAGCGGGCCTGCGGCTCCGCCTCGCCGCGCACCGTGGGCGGCAGCGTCGTGGGCCCCAGCAGGTCCGAGTCCGACAGCGTGGCCGCGCGCTCCACCATGTTCTGCAGCTGGCGCACGTTGCCCGGGAACGCGTAGCGCTCCATCAGGGCCAGCGTCTCCGGGGCGAACCGGAGCGCCGGGCGGCCCAGCTCCTCCGACAGGCGCGCCAGGAAGTGGATCGCCAGCGGAGGGATGTCGTCCGGGCGCTCGCGCAAGGCGGGCAGCTCCAGGGTGATGACGTTGAGCCGGTAGAAGAGGTCCTCGCGGAAGCGCCCCGCCTTCACCTCCGCCTCCAGCCGGCGGTTGGTGGCGGCGATGACGCGCGCATGGAAGGGAATCTCCGCCGCGCTGCCCACGGGCTTCACCTTGCGCTCCTGCAACACGCGCAACAGCTTCACCTGCGTGGACAGGGGCATCTCCCCCACTTCGTCCAGCATCACCGTGCCCTCGCCCGCGGACACCAGCAGGCCTGGGCGTTCGTGCGTGGCGCCGGTGAAGGAGCCCTTCATGTGGCCGAACAGCTCGCTCTCCAGCACGCCCTCGTTGAGGGCGCCGCAGTTGAAGGGCAGGAAGGGCTGGGCGGCGCGCTGGCCTCTCAGGTGGATGGCCCGGGCCACCAGCTCCTTGCCGGTGCCGCTCTCCCCCGTCACCAGCACCGTGCTGCGCCCCGGGGCCACCTTCTCCACCAGGTGCCAGAGCGCGCGCATGCGGGGGCTCGAGCCCACCATCAGCCCGCCCAGGCCCGGCAGCAGGCGCTCCTTCAGCGTGCTGTTCTCCTGGCGCAGCGCGCGCTTCTCCAGCGCCTTGTGCACCAGCAGCCGCAGCTCCTCGTTGTCGAAGGGCTTGCAGATGTAGTCGTAGGCGCCCTCCCGCATGGCCTCCACCGCGGAGGACGGGGTGCCGAAGGCGGTGATGAGCACCACCTCCGGCGGCTCCTTGCGCGCGCGGGCCGCCCGCAGCACGTCCAGGCCGCTGCCGCCGGGGCCCAGCTTCATGTCGGAGATGACCAGGTCCACGGAGTCCCGGGCCAGCACCTCGCAGGCGGGCGCCACCGCGGGCACGCTCGTCACCGCGTAGCCGTCCCGCACGAGGAGGATCTCCAGGTACTCGCGCATGGACAGCTCGTCGTCCACCACCAGCACGTGGCCGCGAGGGCCGCCTTCATGGAGCGCGCTCACAGAGGCAACCCCACCAGGAACTCCGTGCCTTCGGCCGGGTGCGACTTCACGCGGATGGTGCCGCCGTGCGCGCGGATGAGGGAGTGCGCGGTGGACAGGCCCAGCCCGGTGCCACCGCTGCGGGTGGTGAAGAACGGCTCGAACAGGTGTCCCATCATCTCCTCCGTGATGCTGCCGGCCGAGTCCCACACCCGAATCTGCGCTTCCTGGTCCGCGCGCGCCAGGGCCACGCGCACCGTGCCTCGCGCGCCCGCCGCCTGACAGCCGTTGCGCACCAGGTTGATGAGCACCTGGCGGAGCTGATCCGGATCCACCGGCGCCATCAGGGCCTGGGGCACCAGCACCTCCATGGACACCTCGCGCGTGAGGGGGTCCGCGCGCAGCATGTCCACCGTCTCCGACACGAGCGTGTCCAGCGCCACCGCCCTGCGCTGCGGCTCCGGCGGACGGGCGAAGCGCAGGAAGTCCTCCACCAGCCGCGCCAGCCGGTCCGACTCGCGCATGAGGATGCCGGTGAGCCGCTGCACCACCGCGTCCTTCGACTGCTCCTGGGCCAGCAGCTGCGCGGAGCCGCGCATGGCGGCCAGCGGGTTGCGCAGCTCGTGCGCGAGCTGCGCGGACAGGGTGCCCAGGCTGGCCAGCCGGTCCGTGCGCTTCAAGTCCTCCTCCATGCGCCGCAGCTCCGTGAGGTCCTGGAAGACGATGAGCAGCGCGCCCGCCTCGCCCTCCAGCGGCGACACCGACAGGCCCAGCACCCGCTTGCCCCCGGGCGTCTGCACCGGCAGCTCCCCGCGCGTGGAGCGCGGCGCCAGCGAGGCCACGCCCGGCAGCAGGTTCTCCAGGGGCTGGCCCAGGCAGGAGAAGTCGTCCGCCTGGAGGATGCCGCTGCCCGCGGTGTTGAGGAAGGTGACGCGTCGGTGGACGTCACAGGTGACGAGCCCCGACGGCATGGAGGACAGGATGAGCTGCTGCAGCCGCCCCAGCCGCCGCAGGTCCGCCTCGCTCTGCGACAGCGCGCCGCCCGTGGCGGACAGCTGGCGCGACAGGTAGCCGGACAGCACGGCGATGAGCACCAGCGCCAGCGCGTTGCTGCCCAGCACGAAGAGCACCCGCGCGGGTGAGACTTCAATGCTGCTCACCGGCGTGGTGAGCCGGATGATGAGCAGGAGCGCGGTGAAGGCGAACGTGGACACGGCCGCGGCCACCAGCGCGCCGCGCCAGTCCAGCACCACCGCCGCGCCGATGACGGCCAGGCTGTAGAGGAACGTGAGCGGGGACTCCGCGCCGCCGCTCAGGTACACGAGCCCGGTGGCGATGAGCACGTCGCCCACCACCTGCACCGTGGCGTCCAGGCGCCCGGCGGTGCCCCGGCGCAGCCGGAGGCCCGTCACCACGGTGAGGAGGTAGGCGCCCGCGATGACCGCGAACGACAGCGAGTCCGCGCGGCTGGGCTCCTGCGCGGGCTGGGTCATCAACCGCACCACCGTCACGACGAGCGACAGGCTCGCCGCCACGGTGCGGAACAACACCAGCCACACCAGGCGCGAGCGCAGCCCGGGGGCCACGCTTCGCGCCGTGCTTCGTGCCACCGCGTTACTTGATTGCGCCGGCAAGCGAGAAGATGGGCAGGTACATGGCGATGAGGAAGCCGCCGACCACGCCGCCGAGGAACACCATCAGGATGGGTTCGATGAGCGACGTCAGGTTGCTGACGGCCGTATCCACCTCGTCGTCGTAGAAGTCGGCGATCTTGTTGAGCATGGTGTCCATGGCGCCCGTCGCTTCACCGACGCCAATCATCTGCACCACCATGGAGGGGAACACCTTGGTCTCCAGCAGGGGACCCGCGATGTTCTTGCCTTCGGCGATCTTGCCGCGCACGTAGTAGATGGCCTCTTCCACCGTGCGGTTACCGGCCGTCTTCGCCGTCACGTCCAGGGCGTCCAGGATGGGCACGCCGGAGGAGATCATCGTGCCCAGCGTGCGCGTGAAGCGCGCCACGGCCACCTTGCGGAGCACGTCGCCAAACAGGGGCAGCTTGAGGAACGTCTTGTCCCAGAACTTGCGGCCCCGGGGCTGGCGGTAGCTCCAGGTGAAGGAGAAGACGAGCGCGGCGATGCCGATGACGGTGTGGAGGAAGTACGCCTGGGCGAACTTCGACATGTCCACGACGACCTGCGTGGGGCCCGGCAGCTGCGAACCGAAGTCCGCGAACATCTTCTCGAAGACGGGCGTCACCTTGAGGAGCAGGAGCGCCGTCACGCCGATGGCCACCATGATGACCACCGTCGGGTAGGTCATCGCGCTCTTGACCTTGGCCTTGAGCTTCTCGGCCTTCTCCCGGTAGGCGGCGAGCCGGTTGAGGATGGTGTCGAGGATACCGCCGACCTCGCCCGCGGCGCACAGCTGGACGTAGAGCTCATCGAAGACCTTGGGGTGCTCCTTCAGCGCGTCCGCGAAGGTGCTGCCCTGCTCCACCTTGTTCTTGATGGCGAACACCACCTTCTTGAAGGCGGGGTTGTCCATCTGGCTGGCGAGGATGTCCAGACACTGCACCAGCGGCAGACCCGCGTCGATCATCGTCGCGAACTGACGGGTGAAGATGAGGATGTCCTTGCCGACGACGCCGCCCATCCCGGGGATGGAGAGCTCGAAGTCCAGCGCGCTCTTCTTGCGGACCTTCGTCGGGTTGAGACCCAGGGACTTGAGGCGCGCGTTGACGGCCTCCACGTCCATGGCCTCCATCTCGCCCTTCTTGTTCTCCCCGCTCTTGGTCTTCGCCTCCCAGAGGAACTGGGCGGTGTTCTTCTTGGATGCTGTCGCCTTCTGCTGGACCGCTGGTGCCGCCATAACCTGGACCTCCGGGGAGGGCGCGAGTCTAACCCGCGAAATTCACGTCGGAAAACTAACGGGCTCCCGCTCCCCCGGCCGGCCGCTGGGCCCCGGGCTGGCCAGCGCCCGTCGCGAGGATGTTGCGCAGCTCCTCCGGGTCGGAAGAACGGCCGAAGGCCTCGTCCTGGGAGATGAGCCGGCGCGCCAGGAGGGCGGCCAGCGCCTGGTTGAACGTCTGCATCCCGTACTTCGCCTGGCCCACCTGCATGGACGAGTAGATCTGGTGGACCTTGTCCTCGCGGATGAGGTTGCGGATGGCGGGGTTGGGGATCATGACCTCCAGCGCCAGCACGCGGCCCGGACCGCCGACCTTGGACACCAGCGCCTGGCTCATCACGCCCTCCAGCACGAAGGAGAGCTGCGCGCGCACCTGCGGCTGCTGGTAGGGCGGAAACACGTCCAGCACGCGGTTGATGGTCTGCACGGCGCTGTTGGTGTGCAGCGTCGCGTAGCAGATGTGGCCCGTCTCCGCGATGGTGAGCGCCGCTTCGATGGTCTCCAGGTCTCGGAGCTCACCGACCAGCACCACGTCCGGGTCCTGGCGCAGGATGTACTTGAGGGCCGTCTTGAAGTTCTTCGTGTCCGCACCCACTTCGCGCTGGTTGACCAGGCAGTTCTTGTGCGGGTGCAGGTACTCGATGGGGTCCTCGATGGTCATGATGTGCTCATGACGCTCGGTGTTGATCTTGTCGATCATCGAGGCCAGCGTGGTGGACTTGCCGGAGCCCGTGGGGCCCGTCACCAGGATGAGGCCGCGCGGCTTCTTCACCAGCTCCGCCACCACCGGCGGCAGGCCCAGCTCCTGGAACGTCAGGATCTTGAAGGGAATCGTGCGGAAGGCGCCGGCGACGGCGCCACGCTGCATGAAGATGTTCGCGCGGAAGCGTGACAGGCCCTTCACGCCGAACGACAGGTCCAGCTCGTTCTCCTCCTCGAACTTGTGCTTCTGCGCGTCCGTGAGGATGGAGTAGCAGAGCTGCTTCGTCTCCACGGGGGTGAGCGGCGCCGTCTTGAGCGGGACGAGTTCACCGTCCACGCGCAGCTGCGGCGGCGAGCCGGTGGTGATGTGGAGGTCGGAAGAGCCCTTCTCGACCATCGCCTTCAGAAGCTGGTGCAGGTTGGCCACGGATGCGTGTCCTGTCGGGGGAAAAGGTGAAGAAGGTGTCTAGAAGCGGTCCGGCGCGGTGTTGCCCACGACCTCTTCGAGCGTCGTCATGCCGTCCATGAGCTTCTTGAGCGCGCTCATGCGAAGGCTGCTCATGCCCAGCCGGATGGCCTCCTGCTTGAGCTCCGCCGCGGAGCCGCCGTTGATGACCAGCTCCTTGAGGCCGTCCCAGAAGGGCATGACCTCGTAGATGGCCACGCGGCCCCGGTAGCCGCGGTCGTTGCACTCGCGGCAGCCGACCTTCTCGTACATCGTGAAGGTGCCCATCTTGTCCGGCGGGATGCCCGCGTCGATGAGGGCCTGCTCGTCCACCTTCTCCGCGGGGCGCTTGCAAGCCGGGCACAGCCGGCGCGCCAGACGCTGGGCGAGGATGAGGTTGAGCGACGCCGTCACGAGGAACGGCTCGATGCCCATGTTGAGCAGACGGCTGACGGTGCCGGGGGCGTCGTTGGTGTGGAGCGTGGAGAGCACGAGGTGGCCGGTGAGCGCGGCCTTCACGCCGATTTCCGCCGTCTCGAAGTCGCGGATCTCACCGATCATGATGATGTCCGGGTCCTGGCGCAGGAACGAGCGCAGGCCGGCGGCGAAGTTCAGGCCGATGTCCTCATGCATCTGCACCTGGTTGATGCCGGCGAAGTTGAATTCGACCGGGTCCTCCGCGGTGCAGATGTTGGTGCCCACGTCGTTGAGGCTGGCGAGCGCGGAGTACAGCGTCGTCGTCTTGCCGGAGCCCGTGGGGCCCGTCACCAGCACCATGCCGTAGGGCCGGTCGATGGCCTCCTTGAACCAGGCCAGGGGCGTCGCGTCGAAGCCCAGCTTGGTCATGTCGAGCTGCAGGTTGCTCTTGTCGAGCAAGCGCATCACGACCTTCTCGCCGAAGAGCGTGGGACACACGCTCACGCGGAAGTCCATCTCCTTGCCGCCGCCAATCTTGATCTTGATGCGACCGTCCTGCGGCAGGCGGCGCTCGGAGATGTCCAGCGACGCCATGATCTTCAGACGGCTGGTGATGGCGTTGCGCAGCTTCATGGGCGGGCGCATCACCTCGTACATCACGCCGTCGATCCGGAAGCGGACCCGGAAGTCCTTCTCGTACGGTTCGATGTGGATGTCGGACGCGCGCTTCTTGATGGCGTCCATGAGGATGAGGTTCACCAGCTTGACCACGGGCGCGTCGTCCGCGGCCTTGGCCATCTCATCCAGGTTCTCCTGCTCCTCCTTGGCGACCTCGATGTCGTCGCCCACGTCGCCGACGATGTCCTCCATCGAGGGGCCCTTCTCGGCGTAGTAGCGCTCGATGGCCTCGCGGATGGAGATCTCCGAGGCGACGACGGCCTCGATGTTGTAGCCGGTGAGGAACTTCAGGTCGTCCACCGCGAAGATGTTGGACGGGTCGCACATGGCGACGATGAGCGACGGGCCCGCGCGGTTGACCGGGATCACCAGGTGCTTCTCGGCCACTTCCTTGGGCACGAGCTTGATGATGTCCGGATCAATGTCGAAGTCCTTCAGGTTGATCGCGGGGACGCCGTACTGCTTCGACAGGAAGTCGGTGAGCTTCGACTCCTCGATGGCGCCCGTCTTGATGAGCGCGGTGCCGATGCGGGCACCGCTCTTCTGCTGCTCCTCCTGCGCCTTGCGGAGTTGCTGGACGGAGATGAGGTTCTCGCGCACCAGCAATTCACCGAGTCGACCGGACATTTCTGGGATGCCTCTTTGAGCGTGAGGAGGGGACGGCCAGGCCCCCGGCCATCGCGGGGACCTTGAGGGGGATGAGGGGTGCGACAGGGGCCTGACGCCCTGGCACGGATCCTCACGGATTAGAGGAAACCGATGCGCGGCCTGTCAAGGCGCCCCCGCGTGCCTCCTTGCTGTCCGCCGCCCCAGACCCGGACGCGCCGTCCTTCACCCAGGAAGGCGTCCGGCGTGGCGGAAAAACGGCCCTTTCCGTCACCCGTCGCCGCGGGCCACCACGGTGCGGGCGGCCTCCACGTCGCGTTTGATTTGACCCACCAGCTCCGCCGCGGAGCCGAAGCGCTGTTCGGGCCGCAGGCGCTCCAGGAACTGCACCCGCAGCTCCTTGCCATAGAGGTCGCCGGTGAAGTCCAAGAGGTGCGCCTCGATGGTGACCTCCGTGCCGCCGAAGGTGGGCTTCACCCCGATGTTCGCCGCGCCCGGCCGCCACGGGCCGTCCGCTTCCGAGTGCAGGCGCACCCGGATGGCGTACACGCCGGGCGCGGGCCGCAGCTCGTTCTGCGTGTCCACGTTGGCGGTGGGAAAGCCGATGGTGCGCCCCCGCCCCGCACCGGCCACCACGGTGCCATCCAGGTCGAACGGGCGGCCAAGCAGGCGCCGGGCCGCTCCCACGCGTCCCTCCAGGATGTATTCGCGGATCCGCGAGGACGAAGCGACGACGCCATCCACGTGCACCGGCTGCACGATGTGGACCTGGGCGCCGCGCTTCGCCGCGGCCTCGCGCAGGGTGGTGACGGTGCCCGCGCGGTGGGCGCCGTAGGTGAAGTCGCTGCCCACCACCACGTGGCCCACGCCCAGGGTGTCCAGGAGCGCGGCCTCGAAGTCCGCTGGGGAGTTGCGCGCGTAGTCGCGGGTGAAGGGCTGCACCACCACGCTGTCCAGGCCGCAGGTGGCCAGCAGCTCCAGCTTGCGCGGCAGGAGGGTGATGAGCTTGGGCGCGAGCTCCGGCTGGAGCACCTTGCCCGGGTGGGGCTGGAAGGTGAGCGCGGAGGCGACAGCGTGGCGCAGCCCTTCCGCGAAGAGGGCCTGGTGGCCCACATGCACGCCATCGAAGTTGCCCAGCGCGACGGCCTGCCCCTGGAGCTGGCGGCCTGCCTCGGGCACCGACTGGAAGACCTTCATGGCCCTTCCCTATAGCACCCCGCGCGCTTTTGCCCTGGCCAACCCACGCGGCTCCATGGTTAGAGGCGCCCGCTCCCGCCATGCGCCCTGCCCTGCTCCCCGAACCGGTCGGCCTCAAGTTCGTCCCCCTGGAAACGCCCCCGAACTGGGACGCGGAGTTCGGCTTCACCGGTCCCCTGGAGCTCGAAATCGGCTCGGGCGCCGGAGGGCACGCGCTGGAGTACTGCCGCCGCAACCCCGGCGTGCGCTTCATCGCCTTCGAGTGGCGCAAGAAGTACGCGCGCGACACGCAGATGCGCGGGGAGAAGCTGGGCCTGAAGAACCTGCGCGTTATCGAATCCGACGCGCGCTTCGTGGTGCCGCGCATCATCGCCCCCGGCACGCTGGACTGCATCCACCTCCAGTTCCCGGACCCCTGGTGGAAGCGCTCCCACGCGAAGCGGGCGGTGGTGCAGCCGGACTTCGCGAAGCTGATGCTGGGCCTGCTCAAGCCCGGCGGCCGCTTCGACATGCGCACCGACGTGCAGGACCGCGGCGTGGCCATGCTGCGCATCCTGGAGGAGGCGGGCTTCCACAACCCGCTGGGCACCGGCGTCTTCCATCCGTATGACCCGGAGGAGGTGCCCTCCACCCGCGAGCGGCGCTACCTGGCGTCCGGAGAACCCGTCTACCGTGCACGGCTGGTAAAGCCCGTTCCGTAGACCCGCCAACGTCCCGGCCGGGCGGCACCGGGCGGGCCTTGGCAGCGGCCCCGCGCGCAGGTGAGAATCGACCTGACGGGTCCCTGCACCGGGGGACACTTGTGAAGTGGGCACGACCGCACTCCAGGGGGGCGGGCACCTCATGCCGGAAGCCGAGAGGAAGAGGATGCTGGAGGTCGCCCGGAGGAGCGGGCCCGCGAACGACTTCTCCGGCCGCACCGTGCTCATCGTGGACGATGATCCGGCCCAGGTGAAGCACGTGCGCGAGGGCCTGGCCCCGCACGGCTACGTGTTCAAGGAGGCGCTGGACGGGGCGCAGGCGCTGTCGGCCATCCGCGCGGGCCGGCCGGACCTCATCGTGATGGACGTGGAGATGCCGGGGCTGGGCGGCGTGGAGGTGTGCCGCATCGTCAAGGCGAACGCGGGCGAGGGCGGCTTCGGCTTCATCCCGGTCATCCTGATGACGGCGCGGCAGGCGGCGGGCAAGGTGGAGGGGCTGGAGCTGGGCGCGGATGACTACCTGGTGAAGCCCTTCGACATGCTGGAGCTGGGCGCGCGCGTGAAGTCGATGCTCCGGCTCAAGGCGCTGCAGGACGCGCTGGTGGAGAAGAACCGGGAGCTGGAGTGGGCCAACCGGGAGCTGGACCGGCGCCGGCAGGAGCTGTTGGCGCTGAGCCGCACGGACGCGCTCACGGGCCTGTTCAACCGGCGCTACTTCGAGGAGCGGCTGAGCGAGGAGTTCATGCGCTCGCGAAGGTATCGCTCCCCCCTGTCGCTGGTGATGCTGGACATCGACCACTTCAAGAACATCAACGACTCCTACGGTCACCCCTTCGGGGACGAGGTGCTGCGCGCGGTGGCCCAGACGGCCCGGAACACGCTGCGGGAAGTGGACCTGCTGGCCCGCTACGGGGGCGAGGAGTTCATTGCCCTCTTGCCGGAGGCGGCGCCCCAGGACGCGCTCCGGGCGTGCGAGCGGGTGCGGGAGGCCATCGAGAAGCTGGAGCTGCCCTGGCAGGGGCCGGGCGGGGTGACCCAGATGGTGAAGCTGACGGCCTCGCTGGGGGTCGCCACGGTGCCGTCGGACGACCTGCAGGAGACCGAGGCGCTGCTGCGCGCGGCGGATGTGAGCCTGTACTCCGCCAAGGGGACGGGACGTAATCGCGTCCATCAGCACGCGGCTTGAAGCAGCTCGCGCTTCCCCACGGCGGCGCTTTGACCTAAACCGGAGGCTCCATGCGCCCGCTCGCGACGACGACCTGGCTGCTGCTCGCCCTGTTTGCCCTGGGCGGCTGCAACCGGCTCCAGCCGGACTCCCCCGTGGGGGCCTACCAGACCTTCCACCGGCACGTGCAGCGAGGCGAGCTGCCCAAGGCCTATGCGGGGCTTTCCCAACCCACCCAGTCCAACCTGAAGGCCCAGGCCCAGAAGGTGAGCGACGCCTCCGGCGGCATGGTGAAGCCGGAGCCGCTGGCGCTGTTCTTCGCGAATGTCCCCGTGCCCCCCGATGTTCAGGAAGTCTCGCTGCTCCGCCAGGAGGGCGACGAGGCGACCCTGGTCGTGCGCTCGGCGGGAAGGTCGGGCGAGGTCCGGATGGTGCGGGAGCCGTCCGGGTGGAAGGTCGACCTCTCAGCATCCCCCCAGCCGTGAGCCCGGGCATGCCCGGACCCCGCGCATCAGGTAACGTACAACCGTGAACGACAGGAAGACACGGCGGGTGGTCCCCGCAGTCGAAGTCATCCGGAGGCCGGGCACTCCCGGCAGTGGTCCGGTGACTCCGTCCTCGGCCGCCCCCTCCCCC
>NZ_RAWD01000267.1:0-13637 GCF_003612065.1 Corallococcus sp. CA047B | reverse complement strand
GGCCAGGGGCTTGCCGGGAGCGCGGCGGGCGTGGGGGCAGCAAGAAAGAGGTGGAGGGAAGCCCGGGATGCGCCGATTGTTCGGGTTCGACCCTTCCCGCGTCCACCCCTGGGATGGGTCCTGGCCTTTTCTGGAGCCCTCTTGATTCCCTATTGGCACGCCCCCTCGTTCAAGCTGGGGCCCCTGGAGCTGAACCCCTTCAACGTCTTCGTGGCGGCGGGCATCCTGCTGGCCGCGAAGCTGCTGACGAAGCAGGCGGAGCGCGAGGGCCTGGATCCGAACCCCCTGGCGGACTTCGCCATGTGGGGCGTGGCGGCCGGCATGCTCTTTGGCCACTGGGTGCACCTGTTCTTCTACCACCCGGAGGAGCTGTCCAAGAGTCCGTTTCAAATCCTCCGGTTCTGGGACGGCCTGTCGTCCTTCGGAGGCCTGCTGGGCGGCATCTTCGCGGCGGTGGTGTTCTTCCGGGTGAAGAAGCTGCGCTTCAACGACTACGCGGACAGCTTCGCGCTGGGCGTGGCGCCAGGGTGGGCGGTGGCGCGGCTGGGGTGCTTCGCGGTGCACGACCACCCGGGGCGGCTGACGGACTTCTTCCTGGCGGTGCAGTTCCCCAACGGCAACCGGCACGACCTGGGCCTCTACGACGCGGTGGTGCTGTTCGCCATCTCCGGCCTCCTCTACGCGCTGCGCAACGCCGGAAAGCTCAAGGGGCGGCTCCTGCCGCTGCTGGCGCTGCTGTACGCCATCTCCCGCTTCAGCCTGGACTTCCTCCGGGCCACCGACCTGTCGTACGTGGACGCGCGCTACTTCGGCCTGACGCCCGCGCAGTACGGCAGCCTCCTGCTCATCGCGTACGGGGTGTGGGGGCTGTTGCGCAAGCAGGCGCCCAGCGCGTCCGCCCAGAAGCCCCCGGCGTCCCAGGGGCGGGTGGAGACCGCGCGCTAGCGCGCGGGTGCTTCGCTTCAGGCTTCGTGAAGGCAGGGGGGTTTTCGCATGAAGGCTCTGGCGTATGACGCGGTGATGGCGCCGCTGGGGTGGGTGGGGCTGAACGCCGCCCGCCGCCAGCTGGTGGAGGGGCTTTCGGGCCGGGTGCTGGAGGTGGGCGCGGGCACGGGCCTGGCCCTGCCGGGGTATCCGGACGCGGTGACCTCCGTGACGGCGGTGGACGTGGACCTGGGGGCGCTCCTGCGCGCCCGGGCCCGCCGCTCCGGCGTGGCCCTGCTCCAGGCGGATGCGCAGGCGCTGCCGTTCCCGGATGCGTCGTTCGACGCGGTCGTCTCCAGCCTGGTGTTCTGCTGCGTGGACGCGCCGGCCACGGCGCTCGCGGAGGTGGGGCGGGTGCTCAAGCCGGGAGGCGAGCTGCGCCTGCTGGAGCACGTGCGGGCCTCAAGCCCCGTGCTGGCCCTCGCGCAGGACCTGCTCACGCCCGCGTGGCACCGGCTGTCCGGCGGCTGCCGCCTCAACCGGGACACCTTCCGGCTGGTGGAGAACGCGGGCTTCCGCATCGTCCGGCGCGAACAGCGCCTGGGCGGCGTGGGCGAGTTCATCTTCGCCCGGCGGCCCTGAGTCCGGAATGAGCCCGGGCGGGTGGGATACAACCCACCGCATCGGGTTTCCGGATGCAATGTCAGAGGTCACTTTAGGATGGTGGGCGCGCTGGCGGAACCCCCCGCCACGTCCCATCCGTGAGGCCTCTTCGCATGACCCGCTCCCTTCCCTCCCTCCTCGCGCTGCTGTTCGTCGCCGGCTGCGGCCCTGGCCCGGACACGGGCACGTCGCCCGACCTCGCGAGTGCTCCCGCCTCGCTGGAGCAGACCGACCGCCAGGGTGGCGCGGCTTTGCGTGAGGACTCCGTGCGGCTGTCCACCGGCGTCACGCTCCGCTACGTGGAGCAGGGCCGCCGCGACGGGCCCGTCGTCGTCTTCCTGCACGGCTATACGGATTCGCACCACACCTGGGACCTGGACCTGCCGCGCTTCTCGCGCGACCTCCACGTCTACGCGCTGGACCAGCGCGGCCATGGGGACTCCTCCCGCCCGGCGTGCTGCTACACGCAGCAGGCGTTCGCCCAGGACGTGGTGGCGTTCCTGAACGCGAAGCAGGTGTCGCGCGCCATCCTCGTGGGCCACTCGATGGGCAGCTTCATCGCGCAGCAGGTGGCGCTGGATGCGCCTTCCCGCGTGAAGGCGCTGGTGCTCGTGGGCTCCGCGCCCACCGTGGCGGGCAACGAGGTCGCGCTGGGGCTCAAGTCCGCCGTGGACACGCTCACCGACCCGGTGGACCCCACCTTCATCTACGAATTCCAGGCCAGCACCTTCTTCCAGCCCGTGCCCGCGTCGTACCTGGACACCCTCGTGGCGGAGAGCTCCAAGCTGCCCGCGCGCGTGTGGCAGGACACGCTGGACGGGCTCATCGCGGAGGACCACTCGGCGCGGCTGGGAAGCATCCGCGTGCCCACGCTGATCATCGGCGGGGATAACGACGGCTTCTTCTCCGTCACCGAACAGCGGGCCCTGGCCCGCGCCATCCGGGGCTCGAAGTACCTGCTCTACCCGGAGACGGGCCACGCCCCCCACGCCGAGCGTCCGCAGCGCTTCGTGAACGACGTGCACCACTTCATCCACGGCCTGTAGTCGCGTCGCCCCGGGGGCCGGCCGCCTGGGACACCGGTTCCGGGCGGGCCGGGTCGGACCGGGCCAGCACCACCACCGCCACCAGGATGAGCAGGCCGCCCGCCCCCTGCCGCGGCGACAGGCGCTCGCCCAGGAAGAGCGCGCCCAGCACCACCGCCATCACCGGCTCCAGCGTGGACAACAGCGACGTGTTCACCGGACCGATGCGCGCGAGCCCCGCGAAGAACGTGAGGACCGCCACCACCGTGGACAGCAGCGACAGGCCCGCCACCGCGCCCCAGCCGACCGCCGTCTGGGGAAAGGACGGGCCCTTCACCAGCATCAGCCCCCCGAAGGCGAGCCCCGCCGACAACAGGATGCCGGTGCTCGCCGCGAGCGGACCGGCCGGGCCCACCACGCGCGCGCTGGACAGGACGTAGATGGCGTAGATGACCGCCGACAACACGCCCAGCGCGATGCCCAGCGGCTTCGCGTCCGGGCCCGGGTCCACCGTGAGCGCCGTGCCCGTCAGCGCCAGCGCCACCGCCAGCCAGCGCAGGCGGCTCAGGTGCTCGCGGCCCATGGCCACCTGGAGCACCGCCACCAGCGCCGGGAAGAGGTACAGCAGCAGCGCCACCAGCCCCGCGGACGCGTGCTGGAGCGCGAGGAAGTAGGCGCTGCCTTCCGCGAAGTAGCCCAGCGCGCCCAGCAGGAAGAGCCCCAGCAGCACCCGGCCCCGGGGCCAGCGCTGCCGGCGCACGAGCATCACGCAGGTGAGCACCAGCCCCGCCAGGGTGAAGCGCAGGAACAGCAGCGTGGGCATGTCCGCGCCCGCCGCGTACGCCAGCCGCGCGAACAGGCCCAGCGCGCCAAAGGAGGCGCCGGACAGGGCGACGAGGAGGAAGCCAGCGGTGCGGTTCTGGGACAGGCGCGCCCTACCAGTTCTTCACGGACTGGAGGTCGAACACCTCCGGGAAGCCGCCCTGGCGCAAGAGCTGCGCGGCCACCGCGCTGCGCCCGCCCGCCGCGCAGTACACCACCACGGGCGTGCCCACCGGGCCCACCTCCGACAAGCGCTGGGCCAGCACCTGCACGGGGATGTTGCGGGCGGCCTCCGGGTGTCCCTGCTGGAACTCCTCCGGCGTGCGCACATCCAGCAGCACCGCGCCTTGCGCGACCAGTTCGTGGGCCTTCTGCGAGCGTTCCTGAGGCGTCATGGGGCCATCGTACCCCCAGCCACGGGCCCGGCCGGGCCGAAAACTGGAGGCGGGCGCACCGGACGCTACAGTCCTGTAACGACCCCCATGCCACTCGACAAGCACACCCTGCTCCACCAACTGGCCGAGCGTCTCCAGCAGAGCGACCGGCTGGCCCACCGCGCGGAAGCCGACGCCCGCGAGGCCGCCCGCAGCCTCGCCACGGAGTCCGAGAAGAAGGAGGACGGCCGCGCCGCCATTGAGTACGGCAGCCTCGCCACCGGCCAGGCCAACCGCGCGCGCCGCCTGCAGGAGGAGCTCCAGGCGCTCACCGCCTTTGGCCAGAAGGACCTGCCCCGCTTCCCGCGTCAGGGCCCCGTGGGCCTGGGCGCCCTGGTGGACGTCAGCACCGAGGACGAGGACGGCTTCGCCGAGCGCACCTTCTTCGTCCTCCCCGCCGGCGCGGGCACCGAGCTCACCGGCCCCGGTGGCGACGGCTTCCTCTCCGTCATCACCCCCAGCTCCCCCGTGGGCCGTGCCCTCCTGGGTCGCCGCGCCGGCGACACCGTGGAGGTGACGCTCGCGGGCGAAGTGCGCGAGTGGACGGTGCTGGAAGTCGCCTGAAGGACGCGGCTCAGCCCGGGCCTGGATCCGGATCCGGATCGAAGTCCGGCTCCCGCTCCGAGGTCGGTCCCGGCGCCGCGTGCGCGTCGAGCCACTCCTCCGGGATGTCGCCCCGGGGCAGCTCCAGGATGAACGTGGAGCCCTGCCCGGGCGCGCTGGTGGCGCTCACCTTGCCGCCGAACGCTTCGACAATCTGCCGCGTGATGTAGAGGCCCAGCCCCAGGCCGCCGTAGTGCCGGTCGCTCACCGCGCGCTCGAAGCGCTCGAAGATGCGCGCCAGGTCCTCCGGCGCGATGCCGATGCCGTGGTCCTTCACGGTGAGCCGCGCCAGCGTGCCCTGCCCCTCCACGCGCAGCACCACCGGGTGGCCCGCGCCGTACTTGAGCGCGTTGGACACCAGGTTCGTCACCACCTGCTCCAGCCGCAGCCGGTCCCACCGGCCCACCACCGGCACCGGCGCGTCCAGCTCCAGCTCCGTGCCGTGCTGCGCCGCCGCCGGGGCGAAGCGGTAGAGGATCTCCGCCGCCACGCTGGCCAGGTCCAGCTCCTCCAGCTCCAGCCGCAGCCGGCCCGCGGTGATGCGCGACACGTCCAGCAGGTTGTCCACCAGCCGCGACAGCCGGCGCACCTGGCGCTGCACCACATCCAGCGTCTCCGCGACGCGCTCGGTGGGCACGGGCTTGCCCTCGCGCGCCAGCACCACCACCTGCTTCTGCAGCAGCTGCACCTTGAGGCTCAGCGGCGTCAGCGGCGTCTTCAGCTCGTGGCTCGCGATGCCCAGGAACTCGTCGCGCTGGCGCACCGCCTCGCGCGCTTCACGCAGGAGCCGCGCGTTCTCCAGGTAGAGCGCGGTGCGGTGGGCCAGCTCCGACAGGAAGCGCTCCTCGTCCGCGTCGAAGGCGTGCAGCACGTTCGAGCGCAGCAGCATCAGCGCGCCCAGGATGCTGCCGCGCGCGCCCAGGGGCACGCTCAGGCACCCGTGCGGCCCCACCTCCCGCATCAGCCGCGCATGGTCCGCGTCCTGCGCGATGGCCGCCACGTGCTCCTCGGACATGATGCACAGCCGCCCCACCGCCCCGGACACGAACACCTCCGGCAGCCCGCCCGGCATGGAAGGGTCCGGCGGGTAGCGGCCGAGCAGCTCGCGCAGCAGCCCATGCCGGCCTTCGTCCACGTGCAGGGAGGCCACCACGCGCACGGGCTCGCCCGGCGGCTTCAGGATGAGCAGCGCGCCTTCCCCCAGCGCGGGCACCAGCAGCTTGAGCAGCGGTTCGAGCTGTCCCTCCGCGTCCACCGCCTCGCCCAGCAGCGCGCCCGCCTCCGCCAGCAACCGCGACGCGTCCAGCAGCGGGGCGGGCAGGGACTCCACGCCGTGCGTGCGCAGGAGCGCCGCCGCGACCTGCCCGTCCCCTCCCTTCACCGGCACCGCCGTGCCCCGGAGGAACGCGCGCGTGCCGTCCGGCCGGAGCACCTCCCACACCGAGCTGTCCACCTGCTCGCCCGCCAGCGCCCGCCCCAGGGGGGATTCGTGCGGCGGCAGCGGGGTGCCATCCGCGCGGACCCATTCACAACCGGGCAGACGGCCGTGCTCCACGCGGGTGGGTGCTGGAATGCCGAAATGAAGCGTCGCCTGCGTGTTGAAGGCGAGGACCTGACCGGTCCGTTCGATGAGGATCCACCCCTCCGCATCCATGACGCGTCCAGGCAATTCCTGTGTCGACGCACCCAGCGTCAAGGCCGGGCCCGACGCGGTGTCCGGAGAAGGGTCCGGGCGGGAAGAAGAAGACGTGACGCCGGAGGACATGCTGGGGCTTTCCGCACGCATCATGGTGTCATCGCCGCCTCCCGGGCAGGAAGACAGACCCCAAGGCCCGCCCCATCACCATCAAGCACAGGGAATGCTTTCCGTCATCCCGCTCTTCCCGCTGGCCCCCTTGCCTGCATGGCGGCGATCCTCAATCGTTCGACTGTCCACGTCCGTGACCCACGAAGTTCTGTTCGCACGGCGAAGTTCTTCCAACGCGAGTCTCCCGCATGCAGATGCCGTTCACCCGTTCTGACGGCACCCCCAGTGAGCGTCGCTTCCGGCAGGTCATCGACACGCTCCAGGAGGTCGTCTTCCAGACGAACATGGAGCGTCAGTGGGTCTTCCTCAATCCCGCGTGGACCGAGCTGACGGGCTTCCCCGTGGAGGAGTGCCTGGGCCAGTCCGCCTTCGACTTCATCCACGCGGATGACCAGGCGCGCACGCTGGAGGTGTGCGAGTCGCTGCTCACGCGAGAGCGCGAGTTCATCCAGCACGAGGTGCGCTACCTCACGCGCGACGGGGGCTTCCGCTGGATGGATGTCTTCGTCCGGGTGACGGTGGACGAGGACGGCGTGCTGCTGGGCATGGCGGGCACGCTCAACGACGTCACCGAGCGCAGGCGCACGAGCGACGCGCTCGCCCGGCGCGAGCGCTACCTCACCGCGCTGGTGGACATGCAGCAGCGCCTGCTGTCGGTGCACACCGGCGGAGACCTGTATCAACAGGCGCTGGCGCCGCTGGGGCCGGCGTCGGGGGCCAGCCGCGTCTACATCTTCGAAACGCACCTCAACGCGCAGGGCGCGCTCGTGTGCAGCCAGCGCGCCGAGTGGTGCGCCCCCGGCGTGGTGCCTGAAATCGACAACCCGCTGCTCCAGGAGCTGCCGATGCGGCCGGGCCTGGAGCGCTGGGTGCCCGTCCTGGAGCGCGGCGAGGTCGTCACCGGGCGCGTGGCGACCTTCCCCGCCGCCGAGCGGGAGCTGTTGGATCCGCAGGGCATCCTCACGCTGCTGGTGCTGCCCCTGCGCGTGCACGGGCGGCTGGTGGGCTTCGTGGGCTTCGACAACTGCTACGAGGCGCGCGAGTGGGACCGGCTGGAGGTGGACCTGCTGTTCGCCGCGAGCGGCGCCATCTCCGTGGCGCTGGAGCGGCGCGAATCCGAGCGGGCGCTGCGCGAGCGCGAGCACCGCTTCCGCCAGCTCGCGGAGAACGCGTCGGACGTGCTGTACCTCTACCGGTGCGCGCCCCCGCGCGGCTTCACCTACGTCAGCCGCGTGGCCCACGCCAAGCTGGGCCTGGGGCCGGAGGCGCACTACGCGGATCCTGAGCTGTGGTACCGCACGGTGCACCCGGAGGACCGGTCCGCGCTGGAGCGGCTGCTGGAGTCGCCCCGCGCGTCGGACGGCACGCCCGTCGTGCTGCGCTTCCTGCGCCCCGACGGGAGCATCCTGTGGCTGGAGCACGTGGTGGCGCCGGTGACGGACGCCAACGGCCGGGTGGTGGCGGTGGAGGGGCTGGCGCGCGACATCACCGAGCGGCGCCAGGTGGAGGAGGCGCTGAAGCGCTCCGAGGCCAGCCTGCGCGCGTTGATGGAGGGCTTCCCGGACGCGGCGGCCATCGAACGCGACGGCCACATCGTCTACGCCAACGCGGTGCTCGTCACCACGCTGGGCTTCGAGCGCGCGGAGGAGCTGGTGGGCCGCCGGCTGTCGGAGTTCCTGGCGGACGTGCCGGGCACCGGCGTGACACCCGCGAACACGACGCCGCTCACCAGCGAGCGGCGGCTGGTGCTGCGCGACGGACGCACGCGCGTGGTGGAGCTGGCGTCGCTGCCCCTGCGATTCGACGGACAGCCGGCGGTGGTGTCCATCGCGCGGGACGTGACGGAGCAGCGCCAGCTCCAGGCGCGGCTGACGCTGGCGGACCGGCTGGCGTCGGTGGGCACGCTGGCGGCGGGCATCGCGCACGAAATCAACAACCCGCTGGCCTTCGTGCTCTCCAACCTGGCCTTCCTGTCGGACGAGTTCCGCCACCACCTGACGCCCGCGCCCGCGCGCGGGGTGCGCCCTCCGGACGTGGCGGAGTGGCAGGAGGTGCTGGGCGAGGCGTGCGAGGGCGCCGAGCGCGTGCGCCAGATTGTCCGCCAGCTGAAGACCTTCTCCCGGCCGGACGAGGAGCGCGTGTCGCCGGTGGACGTGCACGCGGTGCTGGACTCCGTGGTGATGATGGCCGCGAATGAGATCCGTCACCGCGCGCGGCTGCGGCGGGACTACGGCAAGGTGCCCCTGGTGATGGCCAACGAGGGCCGGCTGTGCCAGGTGTTCCTCAACCTGGTGGTGAACGCGGCCCAGGCCATCCCGGAGGGCGCCGCGCACGAGCACGAGGTGGTGCTGGCCACGCGCTCCGAGGGCCCGCGCGTGGTGGTGGAGGTGCGCGACACGGGCAGCGGCATCGCGCCGGAGGTGATGGGCCGCATCTTTGATCCGTTCTTCACCACCAAGCCCGTGGGCGTGGGCACCGGCCTGGGGCTGTCCATCTGCCACGGCATCATCACCGGGCTGGGCGGAGACATCATCGTGGACAGCACGATGGGCCACGGCAGCACCTTCCGCGTGATGCTGCCCGCGCCGCCCTCCGCGCTCCTCCCCCGGGCGACGGAAGCCGTCACCCCCGACGCGCCCCTGGCGCCGCGAGGCCGGGTGCTGGTGGTGGACGACGAGCCCGCGGTGGGCCGCGTGCTGCAGCGGCTTTTGCGCGGCCATGACGTGGAGGTGGCCACCAGCGGCCGGCAGGCCCTGGAGCGCATGGCCCAGGCGCCGGACTTCGACGCGGTGCTGTGCGACGTGATGATGCCGGACCTCGCCGGGCGGGACGTGTACGAGGCCGTGCGCCGCCAGCACCCGGGCCTGGAGCGCCGCTTCGTCTTCGTGTCGGGCGGGGCCTTCTCCGTGGGCGCGCGCGAGTTCCTGGCGCAGATCCCCAACCCGCTGCTGGAGAAGCCCTTCGACGAGGCCCGCGTGCGCGGCGCGGTGGAGGACCTGGTGCTTCGCGGTCCCCCCGATGCCGTGTGACGGCCCCGGGCGGGCGCACCCATCGGTCATCGGGAGGACCCTCCTCCCGCTGACGGATGCGCGGACAGGGGGCGTCTGCGAGCGTGTGCTCGTCCGCTCGCCCAATCCCTTCTTGAGGTCACGCCTCCCATGAACCGCACCACCCTGCTGCTGTCCCTTGCTGGCCTGATGGTCGTGGGCGCGCTCGCGCTCGATGGGGTCGCGAAGCATTACAACCGTCCCAGCAGCCATCCCCCGACCCATGTGGCGACGGCGCCGCTGGCCACGCGCCCCACGGGTCCGGACCAGAGCCACACGGTGGTGCAGCCGGGAGAGGCGCCCATCCAGTTCGTGCTGCCCGTGGGCGTGGGGCGGTCCCCTTCCGGCAAGGCGGGCCCGGTGGAGCTGACCGGCAAGCTGTCCGGCGCGTACGTGCTGACGGGCCCGGGCGAGGCCTTCGCGTGGTTCGAGCTGTCGGCGCGCAAGCCGGAGAGCACCCAGCGCGTGCCGGTGAACCTGGCGCTGGTGGTGGACCGCTCCGGCTCCATGATGGGCAGCAAGCTGGAGGACGCGAAGCGCGCCGCCCAGGCGCTGGTGACGCAGCTGCGCACGGGCGACCGGCTGGCGCTGGTGCACTACGGCTCCACCGTGACGACGCTGCCCAGCGTGGAGATCAACGAACGGACCCGCGCGGAGCTGCTCCAGGCCATCTCCCGGATTGAAGTGGATGGCTCCACCAACATCAGCGGCGGACTCCAGGCGGCCGCCGAGGCCGTGCGCCCGTACACGCGCGAGTTCCGGGTGACGCGCGCCATCCTGCTGAGCGACGGTCAGCCCACGGAGGGCATCGTGTCCAACACCGGCCTGTTCTCCGAGGTGGGCAAGCTGCGCGAGCTGGGCATCACCGTGAGCGCGCTGGGCGTGGGCGAGGGCTTCAACGACGCGCTGATGCGCGGCATGGCCGAGCGCGGCGGCGGCTTCTCCGGCTTCGTCAGCGATTCGGCCCAGCTGGCCTCCATCTTCACGCGGGAGCTGGAGCAGGCCGCCAGCACCGTGGCGCGCAACGTGAACCTGGTGCTGACGCTGCCGCCCGGCGTGAGCGGCGTGGAGGTGATGGGCCTGCCGTCCACGCGCGAGGGCAACACGGTGCGCGTGCCCCTGTATGACTTGACGGGCGGCCAGTCCGCGCGCGTGGTGGCCAAGGTGACGCTGGACGCGCCCGCGAGCGGCACGCAGATGGAAGTCCTGGGCGCGGACCTGACGTACGTGGACGTGACGGCGGACCAGCCGACCCAGGTGCTCCTGTCCCTGAACGCGAGGGTGACGGACGACGCGGGGACGGTGCGCTCGAACCTGGACCGGGATGTGCGCGTGCATGCCATCCGCGCCCTGGGCACGCAGCAGTTGCACGCGGCGGCGGAGGAGATGAAGAACGGCAACCGTCAGGGAGCGGTCAGCCTGCTGGACAACGCGCGTCGCCTCTTCGGCAGTTCAGCGTCCGCGCTGGCGGGGGAGATTGCGGACGTGGACGCAGCCCAGGCAGCCTATGGGAAGGCCCACAGTGACTCGGACGTGCGTCGTGAGATGCTCGACCTGAAGAAGAAGACGATGAAGAGCTTCGGGCAGAACAACTCCTACTAGTGCAGGGACGGTGCGCCGTGTCGCTCTCCATCCAACTCATCCGCCGGGAGGACTTCGAGACGCGCTGCCTGTACGCGCTCGTGGGGGCCGGGGCCATGGCGCTGTTCGCGGGCATGGCCCGGCAGGTGATGCGCCTCCCGGTGGATCCAGGCTACTTCGCGCTGATGGGGGCGGCGCTCGCCGCGGTGAAGCCGCTGCCCGCGTTCAACGCCCTGGTGCGCACGGCGGTGGTGCTGCTGCCCTCCATCGCCTTCCTCTTCCTGGGACTGCCGTCGCCCTGGAACTACGCGCTGGCGGGCGCCACCGCCGCGGGGGTGCTGGCGTGGCGGGGACACGGGCGCGAGGGCCGGGGCAGCTCCACCCAGGTGGCGCTGAGCGCCGGTGCGGCGGCCGTCACGACGGTGGTGGGGCTGTACGTGCAGGACGTCATGGACGCGCGCTTCCTCCCGGCCCGGGGCTACTTCCCCCTGCTGGTGGACTACGCCGTGGTGGCGCTGTTCTGGAGCATCGGCACGCTGCCGGCGAACCTGGCCGTGGACGTGGACGCGGTGGCCACCCGGGGCCTGCGCCTGGAGGCCACGCTCACCGGAGAGGTGCGCGGGCTGGTGACGCGGGCGCTCGGGCTGTACCGCCAGAGCCAGGCGGAGGCGCGCAAGCTGGCCACCGGCAAGGGCCGCGAGAAGCTCCAGGGCGTGCTCGGGAAGCTGGCCCAGGACGCCTTCAGCCTGGCCGAGGCCCAGACGGTGCTGGAGGCCCAGTTGTCCTCCGCGTCCCAGGGCAGCGTGGATTCGCAGGTGCAGGAGTTGCGCAAGCGCGCCGCGGACGCCCAGGACGGCGTGGCCCGGCGCCAGTTGGAGCGCGCCGCCGCGTCGCTGGGCGAGGAGCTCAACCACCTGGATGCGCTGTCCCGCAAGCGCGAGCGCCTCTTCGCCCAGCTCCACGCCCAGGTGGCCCTGCTGGAGCGGGCCCGGGTGTGCTTCATCGGGGCCCAGGCCTCCTCCCCGCTGGACGGGGGTGACCGGGCCCAGGCGCTGGCCGACAAGCTCTCCGCCCTGGACCTGGAGTCCTCCAGCACGGAGTCGCTGCCCCTGCCCCAACGCGCTCCGGCCGCCCGGTCCTAGACAGCCTCCCCTGCCTCCAGGGCCGTCCCGGCGTCAACGGACCGGGACCCGTGGAGGCCGGGGTCGCGTCACTTGGCCGACGTGTGGGACGTGCGGGAGGCCGTGCGCTTGCGCTTCCGGGCCGGCGCGGTGGCCTGCTTCCTGGCGACGGTGGCGGTGTGCAGCTGGCTGGCGATGCGCTCCTCGATCTCCTCGCGGGTGCGGCGGCTGACCTCCAGCGCGGCGTTGATGCGCTCGCGCACCCGGTCCGCCTGGGCCTCGGCGGCGGCCCGGTACTCGGCGATGTCCCGGCGCAGCTCCAGGCGCCCCTCGGTGGCCGGAGCAGGACTCGCCGTCCGCCTGGACGTCGTCGCCGCCTTGCGCCGTGCCGGCCGCCCCGTGTCCGTACCGCCTGCCTGCTGCCCCTGTGCCTTGCGCGCCATCTGGCCCCCTCGCGCGATCGCTCGCGTCTGTGGGCGGAAAGGTGGGGTGTCCGCTCCCTCCATGGAAGTCCGACCCCGGGTCGGACGCAGGACTGGCGAGCGGACAATCAGCGCCGCCTCCAACAGGAGGGCTTCTCAATGCTTCAAGGAAGACACTAAGAGGGGTCTCGCCGTTCCTGGGCCGAGGGCCTTCCGGGCTGATAGCTCAGGTGCCGCCGCATCTCCCAAGGGCCGGGGTGCGAGCGAGCCTTCGTGCCCCGCGCGCCCTGACGGCATGGGTTTCGCGCGGCGCTAAAAAACTGTGAGGGGATACCCGTGGCGGTCTCTTTCCTGAACCGGAAGCACAACCTCGACCGGATGTCGCTGCGCGACCTGGTCTATTCGTTCTTCACCTACTACGCCGTCGTGGCCTACATCCTCATCGGCATCACCTGCATCGTGCTGTCGGTGAAGTGGTTCGACCACCCGGTGCGCATGGCGGCGGCGGTGCTGGTGGCGACGGTGGCGTACCCGTTCGGCTGGTACCTCATCCACCGGTACATCCTGCACGGCCGTTTCCTCTACAAGTCCGCGGCGACGGCGGTGACGTGGAAGCGCATCCACTTCGACCACCACCAGGACCCGCACGACCTGCGCGTGCTCTTCGGCGCGCTGCACACCACGCTGCCCACCATCGCGCTGGTGCTCACGCCCATCGGCTACCTCATTGGCGGGCGCTCGGGCGCGGCGGCGGCGCTGGGCTGGGGCATGGTGACCACGTGCTTCTACGAGTTCTGCCACTGCATCCAGCACCTGAACTACGCGCCGCAGTTCAAGTTCCTGAAGGACATCAAGCGGCTGCACATGTCGCACCACTTCCACAACGAGACGGGCAACTTCGGCATCACCAACTACTTCTGGGACCGCGTGTTCGGCACGCTCTACGAGAAGGCGTCGGACAAGCCCAAGAGCCCCACCGTCTTCAACCTGGGCTACACCGCCGAGGAGGCCCAGAAGTACCCCTGGGTGGACAAGCTGTCCGGCGGCACGCGCGGTGACGGACACCCGCGCCGCTTCTGGCAGGCCGAGGGGGTCACCGCCCCGGACGGCGTCTCCAGCGAGCAGTCCTGACCCCAGGGCCCCCCCGCCCCCGCATCCCCGCCTCACGAAGAACCTCCCCGCCCGCAC
>NZ_RAWD01000266.1:0-13701 GCF_003612065.1 Corallococcus sp. CA047B | reverse complement strand
CGCCCGCACGCATGTGGCCCTCCGCGAAGCGATGCGAGAGGCACTCGCAACCGTGCGGCCACAGGACGCAGCGACCTGGTTCGCCTACTGCGGCTACCCGCCTCAACCGCCGTGATCACCGTGGTAGTTCGTGCTGATTTCGTCCTGGGATGCCTCAAAGCCTTGGGGACGCCGAATGCCCAGCTCGGTCAGCGCCTCGCCGGCCAGCTTCATGAGCTTGAGCAGCTCGGCTTCCGCGTCCTCCTGCCCGAAGACCTCACCGTCCCCCAGCCAGTGGCGCAGGTCCGCCGCCAACTCGCGCGCCGACTGGTAGCGGTCAGCGGGCTTCGGTTGAAGAAGCCGGCCCAACGTCACCCGCAACCCCTGCGGGAGGTTCTCCGTCAACGCGTCCAGGTCCGCCTGCGAGTAGGTCGCCGCGCGCCAGATCACGTCTTCAACCATGGGGTGACTGTTCGCGAGGCGGGCCCGTCGGATGGCACGCCGGACGCGCACGCGCTGCCTGACCGACAGCGAGCCCTTCACCTCTTCGGTCAGGTCGTCCGGAGCGTCGAGAATGTTCTTCCCTGTCGCGATTTCGAGCATGACGACGCCGAGCGCGAAGAGGTCCGAACGTGCATCAACACGCCCGGTCAGAAGCATTTCGGGGGAAGAGTAGAACGCATCCCCCAGCGGACGGCGCACCGTGGATGAAACGCGCCCAGGCAAGTCCGACAGGGCGAGTCCGAAGTCGGCAACCTGCACGCCACCCTTCCAGTCAACGAAGATGGTCCCCACGTCGACGGCCCGGTGAACGATGTTGAGGGGCTTCCCCTCGCCGTCCTTGGCCTCGTGAGCGTGCTCAAGGGCCGCAGCCACCTTCGCACCCACGTACAGCGCGAACAGGGGCGAGAACCGGCGCCCGCACTCCGCAGCGAGCGTCAGCATGTCGCTCACGCTGTGCCCTGACGGATGATCGGTGATGACGTACCAGCACCCTTCCGCCTTGTGCATCCCGTGGACGCGAAGGATCCCCGGATGGTTGAGGAAGGTCGCAAGACGCACCTGCTCTTCGAGCCTTACTCTTGCCCGCTTGACGCGCGCCCCCTCCTGGCCCGTCTGGGGGCCAACCGCCTTGAGCAGCACCTTCCCCCGGGGGTGGTTCCCCTCCAGCGTCCGGCGCCGCGCGACGAAGAGGCTCAGCCCGTGGTGCGCTTCGCCCAGGTCTTCGCGGAACTCGTACTGAAAGCCGCCTGTCGTGAAGAGAATTGCCCCTCGGGGAATCTTGAACTCGATTGCCGGCATGCTCGTGCCTCCAGTTGCTCGCGCGGGCACCGAAGCCAACGCGTTGCTCGGAGCAGGTTACCCGTGGGATGGGTTCCATGGAAACTACCCTGGTAGGTCCTATGGCGTCCTGCGGGAGGGCGACCGAAATCGAGCACCTACCCGGTACGTCGCCCGCGAAGCGCTCAGGGCCAGCGATTCACGACATATCCGCCGTTGCGGTTGAACGCCTTCACCCTGCCGTCCTTGAACTCCTTGGCCGTCCCCTCAACCACGAAGCAAATGGGTTGCTCGTCCTGCCCCGGCAGCCTCACGCGGTCATACCGGACGACGAGTGCAGGCCCATCCGCGCGCCCCATCTTGTCGGACAGGTAATAAGCCTTGCCGTAGAAGCGTGTTCCGGGCGGGGCGACCTGCCGCTGATGCACGTCGTTGGCGCCTTTCGGGACGATTCCCACCACGTCCTCGCCAGCCGTGAACCACGCGTATTCGCCCTCCGCGTGGCGGTCGTCGAGCACAAGGGTGAACCTGTCTCCGTCCGTCCAGCGGAGATTCTCCCGCATGGCCTGTTCCGCTCCAGCCGGGCAGGTGAACGACTCGGGCCGGATCTGGGCACCCGGACAACCCGCCGCCAGCGCCGCGACGAGCGACAGCGACGCGCACTCCGCGGCAGCAACGGACTTCTTCGGCATGCGGGGTGTGCGTCCTTGGGTCAGGACTTCGGGGGCGGGATTCTTCAAAGCGGATCCTTCCTTCGGAACAGCGGCGATTGCCGGCCCAGGGGCTGCCACGGGCGACGGGCCAAGAGGTGACATAGCAGGAGGGGCCGTCACGGGCGGAGTGGAATGGGGGGCGCTCGGAGGGCGCGGGCTCGCAGAGATGCGCGGCTCGGGAGGTGGGGCGGAAATCTCGGCTGACGGGCCCCAGAAAGCCGCAGCCACGACGAGCGCGGCGACACCCGCAACGCCCGCGAGCCACCTTGCCGGCCGGTGCGGGCGCTTCATCAGAGCGACGTGCAGCTTGAGGGGGGAGGGGCTGATAGGGAGCGGCGCCCCGAGTGGACCTCGCGTGTCGGGCTCGGACGGATGCTGTTCCGATGGCGGATGCGCCGGCACGTCGTAGTCGACGATAGGGTCGGCTCGGAGATCCGCGAACTCGCGACGGAGTGCTTCCGTGTCGACCGGGCGCCGTGAGGGGTTCCGCTCCAGGAGGCTTTCGACGAGATCGCTCAGCACCTCGGGAACACGAGCGTTCGCGAGTCGGGGCGGCGGCGGCTCGAATTGTTGGCTGTTCAAGGCGAAGCGCGGGCGGAACTCTGTCGGTCGCGGATCGGTCAGCAACTCATGCAGCATGACGCCCACCGCGAAGATTTCGTCGGCGACCTGGAAGGCATAGCGGGCCCGGTGCTCGTCCTTGTGCTCGCGCAGGAATTGGAACTGCTCTGGCGCGCGGTAGCGTTCGGTTCCCGGAGGCAAACCTCCCTCCGTCAGGTCTTCGGCCAGCGAGTAGGTCGCACAGCTAAAATCGATGATGACAGGCTCGCCGTCACTCTTGCGGATCAGGACATTGAGCAGTTTCAAATCCCGATGCAGCACGCCGCGACTGTGCATGTAAGACAGCGCACCGGCAATCTTTTCGAAGACGCTCAGGACCTCACGAATCGTGGGGTGTTTTCGCTCTGCCCACTCCGCGAGCGTCCAGCCGTCTACGTAGTCAAGCGCAAGGTACACGTTGCCGGTCGCCGAGTAGCCATACCCCTGCGGGCGGACGATGTTCGGGTGATCCAGCATGAGAAGCGCCGTCAGCTCGCGCAAGGTCCGGGCGTGAGTCTGCTTGAAATCGCCGCTCACTTCCCGGTGACGCGCCACCTTGAGCGCACTGCGCTTGCCGTTCTTCTCTCCGAGGAACACGAAGGCAAAGCCACCGTTGCCGAGTTCCTTGGAGACCTGCCATCCGTCAATGAGGGTGTCGGGCGGCGACCCCGTCGGCGTCGGCGTCATGGAGTGCCCCCCGCCCCGGGCTTCGGGAAGCGCACTTCAGGAATCAAGAGGCGCCGACCGTCGTCCCCGCGCACTTCCAACGCGAGGACAAAGCTTGCATCCGACTCCTGAACTTCCGCGACCGCGAGCACGCGCCCATCGCCCCCCGGTGGGATCGGGCCCCTCTTCGCTGTCACGAGACGCGCCCGCAAAGGCATACCGACACGGCCCGTAAATGCCGCCTCTCGTGGTGTCCAGGCTTGTTTGTCGGGGCTGTTCCAGATTGTCACGTCCACCAGAATCCAACCCTTGCCCCGAAAGGATGCGGCAGACTGTGACCCGAGGCCCTGCGCCGGATCCACATGGTCTTTGGCGGTAGAGGCTGTGACCCCTTTCCCGTCCACGAAGCCAAGCAGCACGAAGTCTTCGGGCTTCGGCACCGGCAATTGAGCGTCCGTCGGACAGGTCTCGTTCGGCGGCGTGGGGCGCTGCACGTCGATCCGCGAGTCCACTTCGGCCGGGTCGGTCACGAGCACAAACGCGGCCCTTGCTGGTGGCTTGCCGTCGGCGAAGAAGACCCCGATCTCCTGACGCTCGCCGTCGCCGAGATTGGCCACGGGCTGAACGACGATCGACCGTTCGCCGGCATCCAGGACGCGAATCCGGGACTCGTCGAAGGTCAGTGTCTTCCGCTGGATCGGCGAGGAGAACAGGAACAGCGTCGGCGTGTCCCCCGCGACGTGGACGATGGGCAGCGGATCGGTGGGCGTGCTGGCGACGGTGACGGGGCGCTTACGGTCAACGCGCGCCCCCGGTGCCGGCTCAGCCCCCGCAGCAGCTCCCGAGACGAGCGCGAGCGCTAGGGCCAATCTGAACGGTTGGAGCAATGGTGCATGACCTCCCGAGGGGGAAGGCTACCATCGCGGTTCGGGGCGCAGTGGGTCTCTTTCCTACAGTCGAGCCCACCTGATGTGGTTAGCGGTACACCTTGCCGCCCCACAAGAAGGCCCGTCGACGAGCGGCAGGCTGTAGGCGGCGACGTGACCCGTCGGCATCAGGTACGCGACGAGCAACTCGTTTTCCCAGCCGCCCGGACGCCCCTTCATCCAGTCGGGGTCCAGGGTGCGCCCCGCGCCGACCGCGATCGCCCGACAGTTACCCTCGCGGCCCGCCCTTACGTGCATGCCAGGCCGGTGTGAGTGACCGAAGGCGACCGTAAGGCCCGGGGCGCCCCATTCGTCGGCGACCTTCGCGGCGTGATGCTTCGGCAGCATCTTCGCGATCTGGTGGCCGTGCATCAGCCGCAGGTTCCCTCGCTTGAGAGGCTGAGCACCATCATCCGCGAGAACAGCAAGCGGTCGATCGTGGCGTCCCTTCAGGCGCATGGCACGGGGAAGAACCTAACCGCGTTCTCGCGGATGCTCTTCGTGAACCCGCCCGCCGACGGTGCGGCATGGGAACAGGCGATCGGGCGGTGTCACGGCAAGGGCAGTTCGCCGACGAAGTCGAAGTCGAGCTGTACCAGCACACCGACGAGCTTGTCGGCGCCTTCCATAAGGCCCGCGACTTCGCGCGTTTCATCGAAGAGACGGAAGGCACGCGGCAGAAGCTGTGCTTCGCGACTTATAATTGACTCGCACTCCAGCAGACATGAATCTCATGTAGTAAGATCATTCTTGAGCAGGTAGCGAATCACGCGCCTCTAGTCTGAGCCAGAAAGATACATGCTGTAAACTTCGTCGCCGATGTCGTCTCCAATGGTGGCGGCTATCGGCATCGCCAGCGCCCCGGGCGTTGCTGTGTACTCTTCTTTCACCGCATTGATAAATTTTAGCGCATCCTGGAAATGACCGCCGGTCTTTTCGTGCCAGACTGGAATGGCTTTTTTTAAGAAGTGCGGATCATCAATACGCTTTCCGCCGACCACGTAATTGACGCGCTCTCGCAAGACCTGGGCCTTTCCAAGATCCCTGACGTATCGAGCCTTCAGAAGACCCCTTTTCACGAGCTTTTCCTTAAGCAATTCTTGGAGTCTGGCGTGCCCCATATGCTTGACCTGTCCAGGCTTTGTTGCGCAGTCGATAGACAACATTGCGACACCCATATGAAAGAGCGAATAATAAATGCCGACGAATGGCAAAATCGCGCTTCCGTTCTTCTGGAACGTCCCAAAGGCAGTCTCCCGAAAAACAACGGCACTGAGTAGGTGTTCCGAGCACAAAGAAAATCGTCTTTCCCAATCATCGCGTTGGCTGGGATTGGTCGGCCGCAACGACGCGGTGAGAGATTTTTTGTAGCTCCGACTCAACTTCAAAGCGGCGTTGGACATGTTGTTTCCAATGATAATATTGGTGATTGTTCTACGCCATGCGCGACTACGGGCCCACCAGCACTATACCACAGTCGACTCTATTCAATGGCGGCAAGGCGGCCTATCGAGCACTTTAGAGGGGTCGGCTTGAGGGGCCTTTCGCGCTCCCAGACGTGCGCGGTACCGCAGTCCAAACTCGACACAGCCGTAAGTTCGATGTCTGCGTAGGCCCCTAACCACGCACGGAAAGCGCACGCATTTAGGGACTGTCGGCGCTCGCAACAACACGCCGCCGACACAACCCCAAAGCGAAGGAAGCAAGCAACGTGAACAACGCACTGACGAAGATCGCGACCGCTCAGGCGGCGGCGGGTGGGCGCTATCCCCGCTTCGGTCGCTACCTCCTGGAAGTGGAGGTCATCCGCACGAAGGAGGGCTTCAAGGGCGACAGCGCGATCGCCGAGCTGAAGGTCCGCGAGTCCACGCCCCTGACGGGCGGCGAGGCTGCGAGCCGGCAGGGCGAGACGGTCGACTACGTCGAGAACCTGAGCGACCAGAAGAAGGGCGGCGGAGGGCGCTTCAAGTCGTTCCTGATGACGCTCGTCGGCGCGGATGAATTCGAGTTCGCGAACCCGGCCGCGCTGAAGAAGTTCTTCGACGAGCGCCAGGCCGGCACCCACCTACTGATCGGGTGCGAGGTCTACCCGAAGCAGCTCCCCCCGAAGGATGGCCAGCCGGGCAAGGTCATCAGCGGCTACCGCTGGGCTCACGTCGAGCTGAACGACGAGCAGCTCGCCCAGGTCGAGCAGTCGCGCACGGCGAGCAAGCTCCCGTCGCTCGCCGACGCTCTCAAGTAGCGGCAGCGCCGACCGACGGCGAGACCCGTCGGCGAGTGGCTCACGACACGAGCCGTTTCGCAATAAGGGTCTATCGATTCACACTGTAACTTGTGGCACCAGCACTCCGCTCCCCGATTGGCTCACGCGAGAGAGGAGTTCCCGCAAGTCCGACTGCCGATTACGCAGCAAGATTGGACGCACAGTCCAAGCATGTCTCAGCCGCAAGTCATCCCATCTTCGACTCACTAGCAACACTGCGCTCAACCTAGTGGAGGCAAGAAGCTCTTTACAGAATCCTTCAAGCTGGTCGCGCCTTATGCGGTCAAATTCGGATGCAATCCATGTCTGCACAAGCAAAATTCTACCCCACTCAGGGCCGCGCTTAGTTTGCGCGGACTTCTTCTTGATTTTCCTCGCAAGCTGCATCAAAGGAGCCTCAAGGTCTTGCTTGATTGACCGCTCGCGGCTTTCTTTATCAGAAAGCCATATGCCGACACGGCTTTGAGTAGCCGCCAAGTGGCTTGACGGCTGAACCCCCGCAATGCTTCTGGGCACCAACGAAAGTCCCAAAAACACATAAGGCCCCCCGTTTGGCCTTGGAAAAGCAGGATCTGTACTGATGACAGGGAACTCTCCAGGAGCTGCGGGAACGGTGAGTGCAACCGAAATCAGCGCGGAGGATGTCCGACGCAACAGGGTTTTCGGCATAGACAGAGATGATTTCGTGTATCGCTCCATCTCTACCCCCAACTCCTGAACGCACTGCACAATCTCTTTGCGATCACGAACATCTATCGACCGCAACAACTGAATAGCTATCGCGACCGTAATAGGCAGTCCCTCGACGGCACTCAGCGCCCCTTTGAGAAGACGCTCAAGATCCTCTTCCGAACTGCCCGCCACTTGCTCTCTGGGAACAAAGCATTCCACGAGATACCCGGAACCTTCATAGAAAAACTCGATGTCACCATGCCGGCCCGCTGCAACAGCCGGCTCAAAATCTATGCGTTCCGCGCCGACACCTTGCAGCCGGTATGCATACGCCAACTGCAATCGCGTTGACTCGTAGTCCCCCCTAAGACACCCAGCAACCTTAGAGAAGTTCTGCGAGCGAGCCGCAAATTTCAAATACTCAGCCAATTCAGCAAGCTCTGCAATCTGGGGCTCCCACACGGCTTGCAGGCAATTGCCAATCGGGTGCGATCGACTCCCGAGCACGGTTCCCAAGTCTTTCTTTAGCCCCTCCGATTGCAGCCAACTCTCGCCTAAAACGGTATTAATGATGCCAATTGCCTCATTGATCAAATAGGCATCCAGCCTCATCTTTGGCGCCAGCAGAGTGGCTCTTGCGCGCCATAGAAAGAAGGGATCATCCCCACTGTTATTGGTCGTGCCCATAGAAGAGGCACACTACCAGAGGTCTGATGTCGGGCAAATACAACCGTGACGGGGAGTGGTCCACGACACGAGCCGGTGAGCGTCAAGGTAGTTGTCGCGTGAAAGGGTTCAGCCGATGCGTTTCAGCTCCTGCACTTCCGGTGAGGGGTTGAGGCGCACGGGGCCCGCGGGCGTCCAGTCGCGCGTGTCGCGGCTCCATCGCTCGGGGTGACGGGCGCGGGCGCGCTGGTACACTTGGTGACGCTGGGCGAGCAGCGCGACGTCGAGGCCATAGTGTCTGGCTTCCGGCGTGACGAAGCGGATGGCGGAGTGCCGGTGCTCGGTGTTGTACCAGGCGACGAAACGCTCCACCCATGCGAGCGCGTCCTGCGCCGACACGAAGGCGCGCTGGGGAAAGGAGGGGCGGTACTTCAGCGTGCGGAAGAGGGCCTCGGAAAACGCGTTGTCGTCCGAGACGCGGGGCCGGCTGAAGGAAGGCGCCACGCCCAGCCATTGCAGCGTTGCGAGCATGGTGGCGCCCTTCATGGGGCCGCCGTTGTCCGAGTGCAGGACCAGGCCCTCGGGGCAGCCGGCGGCCTGCCAACTGTCGCGGATGAGGGCCGCGGCATGCGCGGACGACTCCTCCTCGTGGACGCGCCAGCCCATGATGCGGCGGCTGAAGACGTCCACCACGAGGTAGAGGTAGAGGAAGGTGCCCTTCACCGGGCCCTTCAAGTAGGTGATGTCCCAGCTCCACACCTGGCAGGGGGCGCTGGCGGTGTGCTCGGCCTTGGGGCGCGGCGTGGGAGGCTTCGCGGGGCCTCGGTGCGTCAGCTGTCCCGCCGCGCGCAGCACCCGGTAGAAGCTCGCCTCGCTGGCCACGTACTCGCCCCGGTCCGCGAGCCTCGGCACCAACTGCTTGGGCGACACGTCCCGGAACTCCTCGCTGTGGGCCACCGCCAGCATCCGGCGCTTCTCTCCCTCGGAGAGGCGGTTGGCGGGCCGGGTGCGCGGACCGCACCGCCCATCCTGCGCGGTGGCCGGCTTCCTCCAACGTTGAATGGTGCGAGGGGCGACCCCCAGCCGCTCGCAGACGGCTTCCAGCCGCACGCCCTGCTGGAGGGCCTCCTCCACGTGGGCGAGCGTCATTTCTCGCGCTTCTCGTCCGCTGCGTCGTCCTCGTCGTCCAGGTGCCGCTCGTCCCAGCCCGTCGCCTGAAGTTTTTTTTCGAGCACCAGCAGGGCCGCCGTCTCCGCCAGCGCCTTCTCCTTGCGGTGCAGCTCGCGCTCCAACTCCTTCACCCGCTTCTCGGCCACCGCCAGTCGCCTGCGCTCCTTGGCCGGCAGGGCTTCCGTGGCCGCACCCGAGAGGGCCTGCTGCAACTCCTTCAGCTTCTCCTCGTGCAGTCCCTCGCTGCGCAGCAGCGCCCCCAACTCCCCGCCCGTGAGGCCCTGGGCCGCCACGAGCACGCGCAGCTTCTCCTCGGCGGTCCACTTCTTCGGCCCAGACGGCGGGGCGGGCTTTTCCTCGGGCGGGGGCGTCATCGCCGCCAACTTATTCGCCTCCCGCAACCACTGCGACAACGTCGGCTGCGACACGCCCACCTGACGGGCCAGCGCGGCGGCACTCACCGCGCCCGGGCCTACCATCCGCTTCACCATCTGTGACTTGAATCCATCCGTGTACGGCACTGCATCCTGCCTGCTCTCGCCCCCCAAGGCGTGGTCATCTCGGCCACTCAGCCGAGGCGACAACTTCCCTGACACAGGGGGGGGGCCAGGACCTGGCTCCCGCCCGCGCCGCGCCCTGCTCAGCGCATGAACCGTGTCAGCGCGGCGAAGTCATCCTGGCCATGCCCCGTCCGGAGGGCTGCCTGGAAGAGCTGATCAAAGGCTTCGGGCACCGCACGGTGGAGCCCGCGCTCCTTGCACAGCTCCAGCAGGTGTCTCAGCGCCCCGGCGTGGACTTCGATGGTGGCCAGCGTCGCCGTGTCGGCGGCGAAGCGGCGCTGCTGGACCCGCGTGACGAGGTCCGTGACGCCTCCGTCCACCACCGGGGCGAAGGCCTTGACGTAGCCCAGGAAGGTGTCGAGCGGGATGCGCTCCGCCTCGCAGACGGCCACGCCCTGGAGCACGCCGAACATCTGTCCCCACATGGACACGAGCAGCGCGCTGTCGAGCGCGGCGGCATGCCCCACGTCGCTGCCCACGTGCTGCGTATTGCCACCGAGCGCGAGGAGGATGGGTCGGGCCTGCTCGAACAGCTCGCTCGGACCCGAGTAGAGGAGGGTTCCCCCAGGCTGCCCGATGAAGTCCGGTGTCCCCATGATGGCGCCATCCAGGTAGGGGATGCCGTGTTGCTGCGCCCAGGTGGCCTGCTCCCGTGCCTGGCCCGGTGAGCCGGACGTCAACTGCACGAGCAGCTTTCCGCGCAGCGCTTGTGTCACTTCGTCCGGCCGGAGCAACGCGTCGCTCGCTCCGTAGTCGCTCACGTTCACCACGACGAGGTCCGCGGCGGCCACGGCGTCCCGCACCGTCGCCGCGATGCGGGCGCCCTGGGCGGCCAGGGGCTCGCACTTCGCCCGCGTGCGGTTCCAGATGTCGACCGTGTACCCCTGCTTCAGGAAGGCACTCACGAGCGCGGAACCCATGCGCCCGACCCCGAGGACTGCGATTGCTGGCTTCATGTCGGTGCTCCTCTTCGTGGGAAGTGCTAGCGGTGCGGCGTGGCGACCTGTGTGAGTCCCCCATCCACGGGCAGCTCGGCCCCCGTGGTGAAGGTGGCCTCGAAGGCGAGGAACAACACCGCCCGGGCGACCTCCTCGGGCGAGCCGATGCGTCCCATGGGGGTGGTGTCGTTCCCCTCCTTCTCGAAGGCTGCCAGCTCCTCCGCGGACGCGCCATCGACACCCATGGTCGGCGTCTTGATGAAGCCGGGACTCACCGCGTTCACCCGGATGCGTCTGGGCAGCAGCTCCGCGGCGAGCCCTTGCGCGAAGGAGCGGAGCGCCGCCTTGGAGCCCGAGTAGACGCTCATGCCGGGAACCCCCGTCACGTTGGCGACGGAGGTGGTGAAGACGAACGAGCCACCCTCGTTGACGAGCGGGGCCAGGCGCTGCGCCGTGAAGTACGCGCCCTTGGTGTTGATGTCGAACGTCTGGTCATACACCGGCTCGGCGACGTGCTCGAACATGCCGAGGCGCGCGAAGCCGGCGTTGATGAACACGAAGTCCACCCGGCCGAGCTTCTCCTCCACGGCCCTCGCCAGCGCGTCGATGTCGGCAAGGCTTGACGTGTCCGACCGCACCGCGTGTGCCCGGGGCCCGAGTTCCCGCCGCGCCACTTCGAGGCTCTTCTCGTTCCGGCCCGTGAAGAGCACCTCGGCACCTGCGTCGAGGAGCGCCTTGACGGTCGCCAGTCCCATTCCCTGCGTCCCGCCCGTCACGACTGCCTTCTTGCCTGCGTACCTGCCCATGGACTTCTCCTTGGTGACGCGGCAATGAATAGGGAGAGGGCCCGCGGCGGTCGCACACGTTCGGACGCGCGTGGAGCACGTTCGGACGGCGGCGGACGCGGCCTCCCGGCGCTATGTCAGCAACGCACAGCGCGGCACCGGTGCAAGGAGCGCGAGGCATGGACAGGCAGATGCAGACGACGGGCACGCGGGAGTCCATCGACGCGGTACGCCCCCGGCTCGGGCTGCACGTGGACTTCCACACGGCCGAGGCCGGGGTCATGGAGCTTGAGTCCGTTCCCGACCACCGTCTCAAGATTCATGCGGGGACGCCCCTTCGCGGGGCCTGTCGCGTCCACCGCTTCGTCTACACGCAGGGCGACATCGACCTCTTCCCGGCCGGGATGTCGGATGTCTGGGAGAACCAGGACGCGAGCGCCTCCGTGCTCGTGCGGCTCTCCCCAGCCCTCCTGCGGCGCGCGGCGGAGGACATGGGGCGGGACCCCGACCGCGCGGGCCTGGAGCCGCGCCATCAGTTCAGGGACCCGCAGATTGAACACATCGCCTGGGCGCTCGACGCGGACCGCAGGGCCGGCCATCCCGGCGGGCTGCTCTACACCGAGTGCCTGGGCCTGGCGCTCTCGGTCCACCTGCTGGGCCGCTACCCGGCGCCCTTCGGACGCGAGCGCGGCCTGTCGAAGCCGCAGCTGCGTCGCGTGACGGAGTACATCGAGGAGCACCTCGACCAGAATCTTTCCCTGGCACGGCTGGCCGGCGTCGCCGGAGTCAGCGCGTCGCACCTGAAGACCCTGTTCAAGCGCTCCACGGGGCTGCCGGTGCACGGGTACGTCGTACAGCGACGGGTGGAGCGCGCGAGGATGCTGTTGCAGCGGGGCGGAATGTCCGCCGGTGAGGTGGCGCTCGAAGCGGGTTTCTCGCACCAGAGCCACATGGCGCGTTGCATGCGGCGGGTCCTCGGGGTGACGCCCTCCGTGGTGGCGCGTGACGCGCGCACGGGGAGTCCTCCGCGAGAGGGGCAACGAGGGTGAAGTGCGCTTCGCGGGTCGCTACTTCACGAGATCAAACCACCACACCTCCGCCCAAGCCGTGGTCTGTTCGGTTTGAATCACGACATTTGAATTCGACGTCATCGCGGCGATCGCGAGGGCCAGCACTTCATGGTTGTGCTCCTGCTTGGCCAGGAATGGCGTCCAGTCGAATGCGCCGTCCAAGGCCTTGAGGGAGAAATGGACGCGTCCGTCACTGGAGTTGATGCCAGCCGAGTTGATGAGACATCTTCCGCTGTAAGCCATGGATATCCTCCTTGTTTTGCGTCAATCACCCTGGACCGCTCAGGAGCAGCGGCACGAGAAACGAAACGTCCGTGCGCCTGGGCGGCCGTGGGCCCAGGAGCAGCGGCACGAGAAAGGAGACGTCGGTCCTCCTGGTGGGCTGTGGCTTGAAGAGGAACCTGGCGATCTCTCTCGCCAGGAAGGCGGGCCGCTCGACGTGGATCGAGTGCCCGGTGCGGAGCAGGAAGAGACTCTCCCCGGGCGTGTTCGCCATCAGGTTCGACAGGGTCCGGGTCGCGTCAAAGATGTTGGAGCCCTGGAAGTTGTCGTCCTGGCCCGCCGCGAGCAACTGGCGCACGGTGTTCAGTTCGTACCGCCAGGGGGTGGTGTTGTCGAAGTGATTCACGCGGTCGACGTGGCTGTAGATCAATTGCTCGCCAGCGAGGCGCCAATGCCATTGGCGAAAATTCGCGCAATACGTCTCACGCCGTGCCAGTCGTGCCTCCCTGATATGGAATTGCCTGCAGGGGATCCAGGATTGGCTGTACCAGAACTCGGGCTGCTGGGTTCGCATGAACACAGGGTCGATGAACCTGTCGAACACCTCGGCGAAGTAGTCGGCGCGTGAGCCTGTGATTTCTGGCAGGTCCCAGTGGTCCCGGCAGCGATCGGGTCCCTTGCGTTTGATCTCGTCCCGGATCATCGGGTCCCACACCGATGCCGGAGACCACGACACGATGCCTGCGCCAATCCATGGCTGGGCACGCAGGTCGCGCCGCCCGAGCCGCAGTCCCAGGTTGCCTCCGAGGCTGCCGCCAATCACTCCGGCGAAGCGATCCTTGATGGGAGTGATCCGGTCCAGCGCTTCGACAAAGGCGACCACGAAGTCCTCCTCGAAGTCGAGGATCGGGGTGCGGACCAGTTCGCCATCGAAGATGCCGCCAGGGTAGGTGGTGGCGTTGGACAGGGCGGCCCTCGTGTGCGCGAAGGTTTCCGCGTAGCCACTGTTCGGTAGGTCGAAGGAGATGACCGCGTACTTCGTACCAATGGCGAGGCCTGCCTTGAGGAGCTCCGGGATGAGGGGGAGCGCTTCGTCCGCACTCGAGCTGTGACCGTGAAGGAACAGGATCACGCGGTGCCCGTCGGGAATGTACGGCACGGGATCCGGCGGCAGGGTGCGGGGGGCGGGC
>NZ_RAWD01000265.1:0-14011 GCF_003612065.1 Corallococcus sp. CA047B | reverse complement strand
CCCCTCAGACGCCGGGCGGGCCGGGGGGCTGGCGAGCGTGAGCCAGGCGATGAGCAGGGAAGCGGCGGACATCGGGATGACTGACTCCAGCGGGTGTTGGCGCGGCGGGGGACTCTACCCTGAAGCGGACCCGGGCAAGACGGCCGCTCCCCGGCCCGCCCGGCGTCTGAGGGGGTAGCGGCGCCGAGGGTGGCCCGGGGCGGGCGCCATCCCCACTTTGTTCCCTGAACGGTCGCCCGGGCCAGGAGGCCCGGGCAGAAGAAAGGTGGAAGGCACGATGGCTTACGGACAGGCGGAGGATCCGGCTCGCTCCATCACCCCGCATCTGGACTCCGTGGATTATCCAGCGACGCGGGACGAGCTCGTCGAGGCCGCCGGTGACAGTGGCGCTCCGGTCGACGTCATCAACCTGCTCAAGTCGTTGCCCCAGAAGGAGTACATGCTGCGCGACCACGTGCTGCGCGACCTGGCGGAGGCGGAGCGCCGCTTCGCGATGAACGGGCTCAAGGACGACGACGGCGTGGACCGCGACCGGCGCAACATCGGGCGCGATCGCGTGGAGGGCGCGCCGGAGGGACAGACCCGCCACCCGTAGCGCCAACGGACGCCTTGCTTTTACGGCACACACCCCTGGAACCAGCAAGACGCTCGCGGGCGCCCCGGCTTTCTGCCAGCGTCCGCGAGCGCATGCGTCCAGGTCTCCCGTGGTGCTGTCTCGTGCTGTCGCTGGTCGCCGGGTGTTCGTCCCGGTATCCGCCGCTCAACCCCGCGCCGGGGCTGCCGCCCCCGGTGCGTCTGGACTTCAAGCCGCCCGTGGACCGCCTCCTCACCGAGTCCGTGCGCGCCACCCGCACCTTCCAGCGCGCGGGGCAGCCGGACGTCCGGGACCAGGCCGAGTTCACCACCGAGACGCGCTTCAGCCCCGCCGACGGTGGCTGGAGGGTGGCCCAGGCGGTGCGCACCCCCCGGCAGGTGCATGACGGTCAGGACGTGGTGTCGCTGCCCGGCGCCGTGCTGGAGCGCTTCACCCTGCGCCTGCACCTGGCGGCGGACGGCACCTTCGTGAAGCTCGTGGGCCCGGAGGCCGCGCAGGAGGCGCTGCGGCAGGTGGCGCCAGCGGGTTCGGGGCTGCCGGAGCTGGAGCGCTTCTTCACCCCGGAGGCGCTGGAGACGCGGACGCGCCGCGAATGGGAAGCGAAGTACGCGGGGCTCCTGCAGCGCAACCTGGTGGAAGGCCAGCGCACCTGGGCGGTGGACTTCGTCGACGTGGGCGGCGTGGAGCGGGCCTATCTGCTGGAGCGCACGGTGCAGGGCACGCGGCCCACCATGTTCGGCGACGCGGTGGTGCTGTCGCTCAAGTGCCTGGACGCGCTGCCGGAGCAGGCGCCGGCGGAGCTGCGGTCCACGTGGGCGGAGGCGGGTTCGCCCGAGCTGCTCAAGGGCGTGACGTGTGATGGAGAGCAGGTGGTCGCCTGGGGCCGGTTCGTGCCGGTGCGCCGCCTGTTGAAGGTGAACGCGGTGGTGGATGGCGGGACGCTGACGCTCACCACCGAATCGCAAGCGGAGACGCTTCAGGAGGAAGGGTCATGAGCCACGGGGAGCACCAGAACCTCATCGAGGACGAGGCGGGCGTGAAGCGCGTGGTGCAGGACGCGCGACGGGTGGCGGTGCTGGGCATCAAGACGGAGGACCACTCCGGACAGCCCGCGTACTACGTGCCGGAGTACCTGGCGAAGGCGGGCGTGGACGTGGTGCCGGTGCCCGTCTACTACCCGGACGCGAAGCAGATATTGGGCAAGCCGGTGTACCGGAAGCTCGTGGACATCCCGGGCGACATCGACCTCGTGGATGTGTTCCGCCGCGCGGGGGACATCGACCAGCACGTGGACGACATCCTCGCGAAGAAGCCCAAGGCGGTGTGGTTCCAGTCCGGCATCCGCAACGACGCGGCGGCGAAGAGGCTGGCCGATGCGGGCATCCGCGTGGTGCAGGACCGCTGCCTGATGGTGGATCACCGCCGCTACAGCGGACGCTGAGCGGACGGACTCCTGCTGGAAGAAGGCCCCCCGCACCCGAAGGTCCGGAGGGCCTGTCCTTGGCCTCGCGGCGGTGCTTCAGTAGTTGCCGGAGATGACCTTCGGCAGCGCCTTCTGCAGGTCCGGCAGCGGGCCAATCTGGCGCGAGTCGGCGGCCTGGGCGGTGCCGTTGTTGCGCAGCAGGCCGCGCATCTGCACGGACGTCAAGAGCCGCCCGTTGGCGCGCGCCACGCCCTGCGCGCTGACCGCGGCGCCCACCACGATGGGCGACGCGCTGGAGGTGCCGCTGAACGTGGACGTGTAGTACTGGTCCTCGCCGTAGGCGGTGCCGAAGCGGTCGCCGTAGCCGGTGGTGACGACGGACTCGCCCCAGGCGTGCACGTTCACGCGCGCGCCGAAGTTGGTCCAGCACATGGGCACGCGGGTGGTGGCCGTGCTCGCGCCCACCAGGATGGCGCCGGAGTCGCGCGTGGCCGGGTTGAATCGCCCGCCGTACGCCGCCGCGTCCAGGTTCGCGCTGCCGTTGCCCGCCGCCTCAATCACGATGACGCCGTTGGCGGTCGCGTTGCGGACGGCGTCGTACTCCGCCTGCCAGTACTCCATCGCGATGTAGTTGCACTGGCCCGCGTTGCACGTGCACGCCGTGCCGTCCGCGGGGCCCTGCGCGTGCAGCTCCACCAGGATGATGCCGCCCGCGCCCAGCGCGCCCGCCGCGTTGGTGATGGCGCTCGCGGCGCTCTGCGCGCCAATGGCCTCCACGCCCGGCGTCGCCAGGTTGGCGATGCCCGTCACGCCATAGCCGTTGGACGCACCGATGATTTCACCCAGCACCGCGGTGCCGTGGTTGCGCCAGCCCAGGTCGCTGAACTGCGTGCCGCCCACGCGGAAGAACGACGGGAAGTCCTCGTGCGTGGTGCGCCAGCCACCCTCGATGTCCACGAACCGCACGTTGGTGCCCCGGCCGCCGTTCACCGTCCACGCATACGTCGCGTTGATGCCGGAGGGCGCCGCGTTCAGGTAGCCCTGGTTGGCCTGGTACAGCGGCGTCGTGGGCGAGATGTCCGCCGCGGACAGGAGCGTGCGCAGCCCCGCCTCCATGCCGAAGTTCACCATCGCGGGCTCCGCGGGCGGCTGCGCGTACGCGGCCTCCACGCTCTGCACGCGGTTGAGCGCCTCCACCAGCTCCGCCACGCCCTCCGCCGTGGTGCCCGGCAAGAGCGGGACCTCGAAGTACAGGTTGAGGTCCGCCAGCTGCTGGCCGCCCTTCGCCTCACCGGACAGCTTGCTCGCGTCCAGCGCCGCCTCTTCTGCCTGCATCAGGCGCGACAGCGAACCGATGCGCGGCGCGCGGTCCAGCAGCGCCGTCACCTCCGCCACGTCCGCCTCCACCCGCGCGTCGTCCAGGCGCAGGCCCGACAACAGCTCGCGCTCGGCGGCGCCCCGCTCCGAGGCCAGCACGCGCAGGCCGTCGTCGCGCAGGCGCACGTGGCTGCCCTCGTGGAACTTCACCACCAGGCGCTCCACGAAGGTCTTCGCGGGCAGCTCACGCCCCGTCGGCTTGGGCGCCAGCGCACGCGGCGCCAGCCTGGGCGCGGCACCGGCGACGGGGGCCAACGCCAGCAGGGACACAGCCATGACCGCGCCACGCAGGGGGCGCAGGGACAGCGTCGACTTCAGCATGGACTTCCTCCGGGATGAACAGCGTCCCGACCATCGCATGCCGGTCTGTCATTCAAGTCGAGTTATTCAGGCATTTCTGTTCTGGTGTTTTATTCGCATCCCATTGAAGCCGTGGGGGATGCATGTGTTTCACGTGCTCTGTTCGAAGGGCACCGGGGGCCGGGCCAGGGCGCGCTCCGCGGAGAGCCGGGCCTGGTCCAACGCGTCGAAGCCGCGCTCCAGCGTGGCGGGGGTGACGGGTGGCAGGTTGGAGACGACGACGTAGACGGGCACGTTGCGCTGCTGGAGCACGGTGAGCTGGAGGCGGAAGTGGTCGCGCCGGAGCGCGGCGGATCCGGCGGCCAGTCCCTGCGGATAGGCCATGGGACCGCCCACCACCTTGCGCGTCTTGCTGGGCAGGAAGTGCACCAGGATGGCGTCCAGGTCCTTGCCAATGGCGCTCTCGTGCAGCGACAGCGCGGGCGCCTTGTCCACGAGTCCGCCGTCCCAGAACAGGTTGCCGTCCAGGGGCACCGCGCGGAACAGGCCGGGATAGGCGCAGGTGGCGTGCACGCGCGGCGCCAGCTCCCCGGTGGTGAACACCTGGTGCGTGCCGTGGGTGAGGTTCGCGGCGGTGAGCAGCAGCGGGTGCGGCGTCTCCTCGAAGGAGCGCACCGGCAGCGTGTCCTCCAAGAGGCGCCGGAAGCGCTCGCCCTTGAGCAGGCCGGTGAAGCCGTGCCCCGCGGACGCCACGTTGAGCACCGCGCCAATGGGGTCCGGGTCCCAGAAGTTCGCGCGCGTCTGGCGCAGCACCAGCTCCTCCAACTGGTCCATGGGCATGCCCGCCGCCGCGTACGCCGCCACCATGCCGCCCGCGGACGTGCCCGCGTACGCGTGGGGCTTCAGCCCGGCGCCGTGCAGGCCCTTCAGGAAGCCCGCGTGGCCGTAGAAACCGAAATAGCCCGCGGAGAGGACCATCCCGAAGCGCTTGCCTTCGAGCAGGGAGTGGAGCGTGGAGGAGGGCGTCATGACGGATTTTTACGGGAAGGGTGTGACCGAAGGCAACGCATTGCGTCGCCGGGGTGATTGTGTGGAAGTCAGAGCATCGATATATGTTGATGCGGCGATATGGACGTCCTCTCTCAATCCTTTCGTGTCCTGGGGGACACGACCCGGCTGCGCATCCTCCGGCTGGTGGCGCAGGCGCCGTTGAACGTGACGGAGCTGGTGTCGCTGGTGGGGGTGGCGCAGTCGTCCGTGTCGCACCACCTGTCGAAGCTGAAGGGGCTGGGGCTCATCCGCGAGGAGCGGCAGGCGGGCTTTACCTACTACTCGCTGGCGCTGGAATCGGATGACACGCGCTGGCCGCTCGTCCGGCTGGCGCGCGAGGCGGAGGACGCGGCGGGGGACTCCGCCCGGCTCAATGATTTGCTGCGCGCTCGGGAGGACCGGCAGGCGCTCAACGAGCGGCTCCTGGAGCCCGGCCAGTCGTGGTTCCTGTGGGCGGGGGCGCTGGCGTCGCTGTTGCCGCCGCTGGACGTGGCGGACTTCGGCTGCGGCACGGGCGTGTTCAGCCGCGCGCTGGCGCGGTGGGCGAAGCACGTGTGGGCCATCGACCAGAGCGAGGATGCGCTGGCCCAGGCGAAGGCGCATGCCCAGCGCGAGTCGCTGAGCAACATCACGTTCCTGCGCGAGGACCTGCACCGGCTGTCGCTTCAGGGCGGGCGGATGGACCTGGTGGTGATTTCGCAGAGCCTGCACCACGTGGAGTCGCCGGCGGCGGTGGTGTCGGAAGCCGCACGGCTGCTCAAGCCCGGCGGTCGGCTGGTGGTGTTGGAGTTGTTGCCGCATGAAGAGAAGTGGGTGCTGGAGCGGTTGGGACACCGGCACCTGGGCTTCGCGCCCGAAACCCTGGAAGCGGCCCTTCGCGAGGCCGGCTTCACGTCGTTCACCCGCGAGACGCATGCGCGCGACGGGGCCAGTCCCTTCCGCGTCTTCCTGCTCACCGGAGTCAAACCATCATGACGAGCCATCCTGCCCACCCCCTGCCGCTGCCCCCCGGGGAGCACGGCCTGCGCGTGGAGGCCCTGAAGGCCGCGATGCGTGAGCGCATCCTGGTGCTGGATGGCGCCATGGGGACGCTGCTGCAGAACCACAACCTGGTGGCGGCGGACTTCGGTGGCCCGGAGTACGAGGGCTGCAACGAGAACCTGGTGCTCACGCGCCCGGACGTCATCGAGGGCATCCACGCGAAGTACTTCGCCGCGGGCGCGGACGTGACGGAGACGGACAGCTTCGGCGGCACGCCGGTGGTGCTGGCGGAGTTCGACCTGGGGCACAAGGCGATGGAGATCAACATCGCCGCGTCGCGCCTCGCGCTAAACGCCGCCAGGGCCGCGGAGGCGAAGGACGGCCGGATGCGCTGGGTGGCGGGCTCCATTGGTCCCACCACGAAGGCCATCAGCGTCACGGGCGGCATCACGTTCGAGGAGCTGGTGGACAACTTCGCCGTGCAGGCCGAAGGGCTGGCGCTGGGCGGCTCCGACTACCTGCTGGTGGAGACGGCGCAGGACACGCGCAACGTGAAGGCGGCGCTCATCGGCATCGACCGGGCGTTCCGCAAGCTGGGCTGGGCGATTCCGGTGGCGGTGTCGGGCACCATCGAGCCCATGGGCACGATGCTCGCGGGCCAGTCGGTGGAGAGCCTGGCCACGTCGCTGGAGCACACGGACCTGCTGTACCTGGGGCTCAACTGCGCCACCGGCCCGGACTTCATGACGGACCACATCCGCACGCTGTCCGCAATGTGCTCCTTCCCGGTGTCGTGCGTGCCCAACGCGGGCCTGCCGGATGAGAACGGTCAGTACCTGGAGTCGCCGGAGATGATTGCCCGGTCGCTCAAGCGCTTCTGTGACAACGGCTGGCTCAACGTGGTGGGTGGCTGTTGTGGCACGCACGCGGGCCACATCGACGCGCTGGCCGCGATGGTGAAGGGTCTGAAGCCGCGCACGGAGGTGCCCAAGCCGCGCTCGTCGCTGTCCGGCGTGGACTACCTGGAGGTGACGGACGAGCAGCGCCCCATCATCGTGGGCGAGCGCACGAACGTCATCGGCAGCAAGAAGTTCAAGGAGCTCATCGTCGCGGGCCAGTTCGACGACGCGTCCGAAATCGCCCGTGCCCAGGTGCGCCGCGCGGCGCAGGTCATCGACATCTGCCTCGCGAACCCGGACCGGGATGAGCTGGACGACATGCGCCAGTTCCTGGACGTGGTCGTGAAGAAGGTGCGCGTGCCGCTGATGATCGACTCGACGGACGAGAAGGTCATCGCCATGGCGCTCACGTACTGCCAGGGCAAGGCCATCATCAACTCCGTCAACCTGGAGGACGGCGAGGAGCGCTTCGAGAAGGTCGTCCCGCTGGCGAAGGCGTTCGGCGCGGCGCTGGTGGTGGGCTGCATCGACGAGGTCGGCATGGCCGTCACCGCCGAGCGCAAGCTGGCGGTGGCCGAGCGCAGCTTCGAGTTGCTGACGAAGAAGTACGGCATGCGCGCGGAGGACCTGTACTTCGACCCGCTCGTGTTCCCCTGCGCCTCCGGCGACGCGCAGTACACCGGCAGCGGCGTGCAGACCATTGAAGGCGTGCGCCTCATCAAGCAGCGCTTCCCGCAGTGCCGCACGGTGCTGGGCATCAGCAATGTGTCCTTCGGCCTGCCCACTGCGGGCCGCGAGGTGCTCAACTCCGTGTTCCTGTACCACTGCGTGCAGGCGGGCCTGGACATGGCGCTCGTCAACTCGGAGAAGCTGGAGCGCTACCCGTCCCTTCCGGAGGAGGAGCGCAAGCTGTCGGAGGACCTGCTCTACAACCGGGGCGCGGACCCCGTGACGCCCTTCGCGGCGCACTTCCGCGAGCGCAAGCCCGCGCGGGCGCAGGTGAGCAGCCTGCCGCTGAATGAGCGGCTGCAGCGCTACATCATCGAGGGCACGCGCGACGGCCTCTTCGCGGACCTGGACCTGGCGATGAAGGAGATGCCGCCCCTGGAGATCATCAACGGGCCGCTGATGAAGGGCATGGACGAGGTGGGCCGCCTCTTCGGCGCCAACGAGCTCATCGTCGCGGAGGTGCTCCAGAGCGCGGAGTCGATGAAGGCCGCGGTGGGCCACCTGGAGCCGCACATGAGCAAGACCCAGGCGGCGTCGCGCGGGAAGATCGTCCTCGCCACGGTGAAGGGCGACGTGCACGACATCGGCAAGAACCTGGTGGAGATCATCCTCGCCAACAACGGCTTCCAGGTGGTGAACCTGGGCATCAAGGTCCCGCCCGAGCAGTTGGTGAAGGCGGTGAAGGAGCACCAGCCGGACATCCTCGGGCTGTCGGGCCTGTTGGTGAAGAGCGCGCACCAGATGGTGGCGACGGCGGAGGACCTCAAGCGCGCGGGCGTGGAGGTGCCCATCCTGGTGGGCGGCGCCGCGCTCAGCCGCAACTTCGTGGACCGCAACATCGCCCCGGCCTACGGCGGCGGCACGGTGGCCTACGCCCAGGACGCAATGAACGGCCTGGAGCTGGCGAAGCAGATTGTCGAACCCGCGGCGCACTCGAAGCTGCGCGACGACCTGGCCGCGCGCCGCCTCAAGCTCGCGCAGGAGGTGAAGGAGCGCCCCGCGCCCGCCGCCCCGGTGCGACGCCCGCGCAGCACGGAGGTGCCGGTGCTGGCCTCGGTGCCGCCCGCGCCGGACTTCGCTCGGCACGTGCTGACCAATACCCCGTTGGATCACATCTGGAAGTTCATCAACCCGGTGATGCTGTACGGCCGGCACCTGGGCCTGCGCACGTCGTCGCGCGCGCTGGGCACCCCGGCGGAGGCGGAGCTGGCGAAGACGGAAGAGGGCCGCAAGGCGCTGGCGCTGAAGGAGGCGGTGGAGGAGCTGAAGACGCTGCTCCGGGGCGGCGTGATGCATGCGCGCTCCGTCTTCCAGTTCTACAAGGCCGCGAGCGAAGGCGACCGCGTGCTCCTCTTCGACGGCACCACGGGCGAGCCCGTCACGACCTTCGACTTCCCGCGCCAGGACAAGGACAACGGCCTGTGCCTGGCCGACTACGTGAAGCCGCTGGAGAACGGCAAGCCCGTGGACGCGGTGGCGATGTTCGTCACCACCGCGGGCTCGGGCATCCGCGAGCTGGCGGATGGCTTCAAGGCGAAGGGCGAGTTCCTCAAGATGCACGCGGTGCAGGCCCTGGCGCTGGAGACGGCGGAGGGCTACGCGGAGCTGCTGCACACGCAGCTGCGCAGCATGTGGGGTTTCCCGGACCGGGCGGAGATGACGATGCTGGAGCGCTTCCGCGCGGAGTACACCGGCAAGCGCTACTCGTTCGGCTACCCGGCGTGCCCCCGGCTGGAGGACCAGACGAAGCTGTTCGCCGCGCTCAAGCCGGAGGAGATCGGCGTGCAGCTCACCGACGGCTGCATGATGGAGCCCGAGGCGAGCGTGTCCGCCATCGTCTTCCACCACCCGGGCGCCACGTATTTCTCCGTGACCTGACGCGTCGGGCCCGGGCGGATGGAGAACCCCGGGCCCTGTTCCACCGGAAGGGTTAGATTGCCCCCATGCCTTCGCCCACCATCCGTCGCGCCGTCCAGCTCCTGCCCGCGTGTGCCACCACGGGCATCGGCAGCCTGCCGCACACCCAGGTGGAGCTGGGGCTGCAGGCCGCGCTCGCCATGGACATCCCGTTCCTGCCGCAGCTTCCCGTGGGGCACCCCGGGGAGCTGATGATTCCCGCCGCGCTGGAGGGCCTGCCGGGCCTGCGCTTCGACGAGGACGGCGTCTGCACGGTGGACGTGGCGGAATGGAACGCGGGCCGCGCGGCCTTCGAGGCGAAGCTGGAGCAGGCGCTGGCGTCCGGGAACCTGGAGGCCTTCGAGCCCACCCCGGAAGCGTGCCGCGCGTGGAGGCCCTTCTTGTGGGAGGTGGAGCACCGCAAGCTCGCGTTCGCGAAGGCGCAGCTGTCCGGGCCCTTCACGGTCCGCTCGGTGGTGCGCACCACGACGGGGGAGCCGGTGCTGACGGTGCCTGGCCTGGACGACGCGTTCTACCGGCTGGTGATGGTGCGCGCGCTGGCGATGGTGCGCGCCCTGAAGCGCACCGGCACCACGCCGCTGTTCTACCTGGATGAGCCGGGCCTCTACGCCTACGTGAAGATGAACCCGCAGCACCTGCTGGCGCAGCAGGAATTGCGCCTGCTGGTGGTGGCCCTGCAGCGCGAGGGCGCGCTCGTGGGCATCCACTGCTGCGGCAACACGGACTGGGGCGTGCTCCTGGACGCGCAGGCGGACCTGGTGTCCCTGGACGTGCGGCTGTCGCTGGACGCGATGCTGGAGGAGCGCGAGGCGCTGGAGCGCTTCCTCGCCTCCGGCGCGACGTTCAGCCTGGGCGTCATCCCCACCGACCTGGCGTCCACGTATTCGGTGGAGGAGCTGGCGGACTCCGTGGAGGCGTCGCTGAAGGCGGCGCTGCCCCAGGGCATCGGCTTCGCGCAGGCGGTGTCCACGGTGCTGCTGACGCCCGCGTGCGGGCTCGCGATGCGCTCGGTGGTGGACGCCGAGCGCATCCTGGAGGAGTTGAAGCAGTCGCAGCGCCGGTTGAAGCGGGCGCTCGAACTCGAGCGCCCGGCCGTGCAGGGACCGACGCACGCCCACTGAGGCGCGGCCGTCCGACGACGCGCTACTGACGGCCGAGCTTCAGCTCGCGCTCGGCCTGGAACCAATCCTGTTCGGAGCTGCCGTGGGTGCCGCCCCGGGCCTGGTAGATTTCGAAGGCGCGCCGGGCGATCTGCTCGTTCGTGGGAGTGCTCGCGGACGCGTTCGCGGCCGGCTTGTCCTGGGTCCGCTCCGGCGTGGACTTCGGGGCCGGGGGCTGCGGCGTCTTCTGCGTGTTCTGACGGGCCATGGGCGCTCCTCCTGGGAAAGGCGGCCCGAAGCTTCAGGCCGCACCCCGTGACACGGAAGTGACCCCGCGCGTAGGAGGTTGTCGGCGCGACACCGCCCATCGCTTTGTGTTGAAGGATGGACGCGTCCCGGCAGGCAGGAAGTCCGCTCGTGAAGCGCATCCGTACCGTCGGTCCGCGCCTCAAGGGCGCCTGCCGGCTCAGCCCCCGGTCGCCTTCCTGGTGGTGCGTCCCGGAGCCTTCTTCTTCGCGGGCGCGGGCGCATCGCCTGTCAACACGCCATGGCCCAGCACCGCGTCCAGCGCGCGCTGCATCGCGGTGCTCATGCCCAGCGCCTCCGCTTCCTGCGGCGTGCACCACCGCAGCTCCTGGAACGCGGGCGACTTCGTGGGGCGCGGCCCGCCCGACACGCGCAGGAGCCGCAGCGTGAGGTCGCGGTGGGTGAGCTGCCGGCGCACGCTGTCCAGCGTTCCCTCTAGCGTGAGCGTCGCGCCCAGCGTGGTGGACAGTCGCTGGAGGGCTTCGGCCTCCGGCGTGTCTTCTTCCACCTCCACGGCGGGCAGCTCCCAGAGGCCGCCGAAGAGTCCCTTGTCCGCGCGTCGGGCGAACAGGAGCGTGCCCGCGTGCGGCCACACCGCCAGCGCCAGGAACAGCTTCCGGGGCGCGGCGCGCACCTTGGCCGGGGGCAGCTCATGCACGCGGCCCTTGCGGTACGCGAAGCAGCCGTCGCGCACGGGGCACAGCAGGCACAGTGGGGACTCCGGACGGCACGTCGTGGCGCCGTGCTCCATCAGCGCCTGGTTGAAGTCGCCGGGGCGCTCGCCCTTCGCAAGCTCCGTGGCCAGGGCCCACAGCGTGGCCTCGCGGTCGCGGTCCCCGGGCAGACCTTCCACTTCGAACAGGCGCGACAGCACGCGGGCGACGTTGCCATCCACGATGGGCGCGGGCTCACCGAAGGCGATGGAGGCCACGGCCCCGGCGGTGTAGCGGCCGAAGCCGGGCAGGGTGATGAGCTCTTCCGCCGTCGGGGGGAACTTCCCGCCGAAGCGCTCCACCACCTCCTGCGCGGCGCGGTGCAGGTTGCGCGCGCGGGTGTAGTAGCCCAGGCCCTTCCAGCCGGAGAGCACGTCGTCCAGGGGCGCGGCGGCCAGGGCCTTCACCGTGGGAAAGCGCGCGAGGAAACGCTCCCAGTACGGGATGACGGTGGACACCTGGGTCTGCTGGAGCATGACCTCGCTGAGCCAGATGGCATACGGGTCGCGGGTGCGGCGCCAGGGCAGGTCGCGCTTGTTGCGGTCGTACCAGGAGAGCAGTGGGCCGCGCAGGGCGGCGTGTCGCTCAGGGGTGACAGGAGGGGGAAGGGCTCCGCTGTCGGTGCGCTTGCGTGGGCTCATGGGATGGTGGGCGGTGGCTGGCGGACACCATACCCGTACGGTCGGGTGGGGCCTGCGTGTTTCCACATTCCAGGCGGTTGTCTCTCCGCTCGTCGGCCTTCTGGCGGGACGGGCGATCGTCTATAGGATGCGCCGAGTCCATGGCCCGTCCTCCCCTCCACAACGACTTCTCCTGGTCCAAGAGCCGCCACGAGAAGTTCTCCGAGTGCCTCCGGGCCTACTACCTCTACTACTACCGCTCCTGGGGCGGCTGGGAGGCGGACGCCGCGCGCGACGTGCGCGAGCTGTACGTGCTCAAGAAGCTGTCCAACCGCTACACGTGGGCGGGCAGCATCGTGCACGAAGCCCTCAAGGACGTGCTGCTGGACTGGCGCGCCGGCCGCGAGGTGGACCCCAAGGCCGTGGAGGCCCGCGCGCACAAGCTGATGCAGGACGACTTCCGGCACTCGCGCTCCAAGGCGTACTGGTCGCAGAAGTACCGCAAGCCCTTCACCGGCCTCGCGGAGCACGAGTACGCGGAGGAAGTGCCCAACGAGGCCTGGAAGCAGAACTTCGAAACGGTGCGCTCGGCGCTCGCGTGGTTCTTCCAGTCGCGCTGGCCCGGCATCGCCAAGGGACTCAAGCAGCCGCAGTGGCTGGAGGTGGACGCGGGCTTCGACTTCGCGCACTTCACCCATGAAGGCGTGAAGGTCTTCGCCATCCCGGACTTCGCCTACGTGGACGACGCGGGCTCCGTCGTGGTGGTGGACTGGAAGACGGGCCGCTCGCGCGAGGGCTACGACGAGCAGGTGCTGGGCTACGCGCTCTACATCTCCCAGCGCTACCGCTACCCGCTGGAGAAGGTGAGAGCGTCGCTGGTGTACCTGAACGAGGGCCTGGAGCACGACGTGGCGGTGGACCCTTCCGCCATGGACCTGTTCCACCAGCACTTCGCGAAGAGCGTGGCGGGGATGCGGGCGCTGCTCGTGGATCCGGCCGCCAACACGCCCAAGGGGGCGGAGGCCTTCCCCCAGACGGACAACCTCAACGCCTGCGCGCGCTGCGTCTTCCGCCGCCCGTGTGGCCGTGAGGCGGCGGTGGCGGAAGTGCGTCCGCGCGTGGCCTGACCCCCGGGCCCGAACCCTACCGCGTCGCGGCCAGCCGGCGCACCACCACGCCCGCCGCGTTCATGCCGAACGCGGAGGTGACGAACGCCACGCTGCCGTCAATCTGCGTGCGGTGGTCGCAGGTGTGGAACTCGTTGTCCTGCGGGCAGACGCACAGGAAGCCGTCGGTGGCGTCGTCGTAGTTGAGGGCGACGGGCTGGCGCCGCGTCTCGATGGAGTACACGGCGGTGATGCCCGTGTGGCGCTCCGTCTCCACGCCGTACTTGCGCTTGAGCAGCTTGCGGATGTCCTTGGCGAACGGGTCCATGTGCGTCTCGCACAGGTCCTCCACGCGGATGGCCGTCGGGTCCAGGCGGCCCGCCGCGCCCATGGAGCTGACCACCGGCAGGCCCAGCGTCACGCACCGGTGCAGCAGGTGCAGCTTCGCCTTCACGTTGTCGATGGCGTCCACCACGAAGTCGTAGCGGCCCGCGGGCAGCAGCGTCTCCGCCAGCTCCTCGCGGTAGAACTCGCGCAGCGCTTCCACCTTCGCCTGCGGGTTGATCTCCAGGCAGCGCTGGGCCATCAGCTCCGCCTTGGACTTGCCCACCGCCTTCACCGTCGCGTGCAGCTGGCGGTTGGTGTTGGTGACGCAGACGTCGTCGTGGTCCACCAGCGTCAGCCGGCCCACGCCGCTTCGCACCAGGCCCTCCGCGGTGAAGCTGCCCACGCCGCCCAGGCCGAACACCACCACGTGCGAGTTGGCCAGCCGCTCCATGGCGTTGTCGCCCAGGAGGCGCGCCGTCCGGTCGAAGCGCCGCGACAGCTTGAAGGGCTTCGCGAGCGACGGCTCGACGACGGCGTTCGGAGCGGCCGGGGGGGCGGAGGGGAGGGC
>NZ_RAWD01000264.1:0-14186 GCF_003612065.1 Corallococcus sp. CA047B | reverse complement strand
GCCCTTCTCCCCTCCTCCCGCCCCGGACGGCGGCCATGCCGTGCGGGCCGCCAACGCCATCCGCGAGGGCGTCCTCCACGAGGTGCGCAAGGCCGTGGTCGGACAGGACGAACCGCTGGAGCTGATGCTCTGCGGGCTCGTCGCCGGAGGCCACATCCTGCTGGAGGGCGTGCCCGGCGTGGCGAAGACGCTGATGGCCAAGGCGCTGTCGCGCAGCGTGGGCGCGGAGTTCAAGCGCATCCAGTTCACGCCGGACCTGATGCCCGCGGACATCCTGGGCACCAGCGTCTTCGACCTGAAGACGCAGAGCTTCGTCCTGGCGCGCGGGCCCATCTTCACGGACCTGCTGCTGGCGGACGAAATCAACCGCGCCCCGGCCAAGACGCAGTCCGCGCTGCTGGAGGCGATGCAGGAGCGTGCCGTGTCGCTGGAGGGCCGCAACATGCTGCTCTCCCCCATGTTCACGGTGTTCGCCACGCAGAACCCGGTGGAGTCCGAAGGCACGTACCCACTGCCCGAGGCGCAGTTGGATCGCTTCCTCCTCAAAATCGACGTGGGCTACCCCGCGCCGGAGGAAGAGGACGCCATCCTCGACGCCGTGCACCGGGGCTTCGACTCAGGTGACCTGTCGCGCGCGGGCGTGAACGCGGCGGTGACGAAGGACGGCCTGCTCCAGGCGCGAGCAGCGCTCAGCGAAGTGAACGTGGAGCCGCCGGTGCTGGGCTACATCCGCAAGCTGGTGTCCGCGACGCGTGCCTCGCCCAACATCCGCCTGGGCGCGGGGCCGCGAGCGGGCGTGCACCTGCTGCTCGCGTCCAAGGCGCTGGCGGCGCTCCGGGGCCGCGACTTCGTCACGCCGGACGACGTGCGCTTCCTCGCGGGCCCGGTGCTGCGCCACCGCCTGCTCCTGTCGCCGGACGCGGAGCTGGACGGGGCCACGCCCGCGGACGTGCTGCGTGAGGTGGTCCAGGGCGTCGAGGTCCCCCGGTGATTCCCTCCGAGCGCCTGTGGGGGCTCCTGGCCCTGCTCGCGCTGCCCATGGCGTTGGCGGGCTTCTTCCCGGGCCTGGGCGGCGCGGTGCTGGCGCTGGACGCCCTGGCCCTGGCCCTGGCCGCGTTCGACTACCTCCTGGCCCGCCGCGTGAGGCTGGAGGTGCACCGCACGCTGCCAGAGCGCCTCAACGTCGGCGTGGCCAACCGCGTGGAAGTGCGCCTCGTGCACCGGGGCCGGGGCACCGTGCAGGTGCGCGTGAAGGATGACGCCCCGTCGGACTTCACCACCGAGCCCGACGAAGCCACGCTGCGCCTCACGCCGGACAGCCAGACGCAGTGGGTGTACCGGGCCACGCCGGTGAAGCGCGGCAAGTTCGCGTTCGGAAACGTGCACGTGCGCGTGAAGGGCCCGCTGGGGCTCATGTCACAGGAGCGCGCCTTCGTCGCCGCGCGCTCGGTGTCGGTGTACCCGGACCTGCGCGGGGCGCGGCGGCTGCTGTTGTCGGGCGCGGCGTTGGACCTGGTGAACCTGGGCCTGCGGCAGCTGCGGCGCGACGGCCGGGGCAGCGAGTTCGCGCGCCTGCGCGACTACGCCCAGGGCGACAGCGTGCGCGACGTGGACTGGAAGGCCACCGCGCGCCGGGGCCGTCCGGTGACGCGAGTGCTGGAGTCGGAGCGTTCCCAGGCGCTGCTCATCTGCGTGGACGCGGGCCGCTCCATGGCGGCGCAGGTGGACGGGCTCACGAAGCTGGACCACGCGGTGAACGCGGCGCTCTTCCTCGCCTTCGTGGCCATCCGCAACGGGGACCGCGTGGGTTTGGCGCTCTTCGCGGACGGTGTGAAGGCGTACCTGCCTCCCGCGGCGGGCCGGGGCCAGTACCGCAAGCTGGTGGACACGCTGTACTCCGCGACGCCCAGCCTCACGTACGTGGACTACCTGGCGCTCTTCAAGGAGCTGAATGTCCGCCTGAACCGGCGCAGCCTCCTGTGCGTCTTCACCGACTTCCTCGACGAGGAGCAGGCCAACACCCTGGTCGCGCCCCTGCACCGGCTGGCGCGCCGCCATGTCCCGCTGTGCCTGTCGGTGAAGGACACGGCGCTGCAGAAGCTGCTGCGCACACCGCCCACCGGCCCCGAGCAGGCCTTCCAGCACGCCGTGGCGTCGGAGCTGCTGTCGGACCGCGAAGTGCTCAAGGCCCGCGTGAGCCGGGGCGGCGTGCAGATGCTGGACGTGGCCCCGGACGAGCTGAGCCTCGCGGCGGTGAACCGCTATCTCGACATCAAGGCGCGCGGCGTCCTGTAGCGGAGGGCCCCATGGACTTCACCTTCCAGGCAGGGGACCTCACGGCGGAGCAGATTCCCGACGCGGAGACGGAAGCCCTGCAGCCGCTGCTCGAGCGCTGCGAGGACTTCCACCAGCTCTCCTACGGTCGCCCTGCCCTGGCGGATCAGGCCCGGCGCATCCCCGCTGAACGGCCCCCAAACCTCACACCCGGACAGGGACACCTGTTCGCGTTGAAGACGGCGGCAGGCGACGTCGTGGGACTCCTCGAAGCGCTGCGCGACTTCCCGGCGCCGGGCGAGTGGTACCTGGGCATCCTGCTCCTCGCGCCGGAAGTGCGAGGCCAGGGTCGGGGGGAGGTCGTGGCCCGTGCCTACGAAGGGCACGTGCGCGCCCAGGGAGGAAGGCTGCTGCGGCTCGCGGTGCTGGAGCAGAACGAGGCCGCGCACCGCTTCTGGACGCGGATGGGCTTCCAACCGGAGAAGTGGGTGGGGCCGCTGGAGCAGGGCCTGAAGCAGAACCGGCTGCTGCGGATGACCAAGGCGCTGGGCTGAAAAACCGCGTCAGGACTCCGGACCTTCGCGCAGCCAGCCCACGAAGCGCGTGTCGGGCACGGCGCCGCGCACGCGGTGCAGCCCGCGCTTGAACAGCGCGTAGACGTGGAAGAAGCGCTCCAGGCCCGCGCGCTCGGACGCCGTCATCGGGTGCGCGCCGCACACCACCTTCGGGTCGCCCTTCCCCGCGTCGATGAAGCCCAGCACGGCCACCACGGGCACGCGCACGCGCTGCCCCTGCGACAGGCGTGGCCCCAGCACCACCGCGTCCAGCGGGTCGCCGTCATCCGACAGCAGGCCCGGGATGGAGCCGTAGTTGTACGGACACGGCAGCGGCGACACGAAGTCCACCGTCCCGTCCGCGCGCCGCTTCACCATGGAGAAGCGGGGGCACTCGATGAGCACCTCCGGCTCACGCGGCAGTGGCGGCACGGACAGGTCCGGCACGGAAGCAGCGCGCCCCACGCTCATCCCGCGGTCTCCACCGGGTCATGGGCCCGCGCCCCGCGCCGTCGGCCGCGCATCCAGTCCGACAGCAGGTACGCGTAGACGCCCGCGCCCACGGTGAGCGCGAAGGAGATCTTGAAGGCCACCGACAGCTTCGGAGGGTGGATCTGCGACACGGTGCCTTCGATGAAGCCCGCGAGCACGAACAGCACGAGCGTGCCGAACAGCAGCTTCACCGCCGTCACCGCCTCCTTGCGCAGGGCCTGCCCTCGCGTCAGGCCCCCCGGCGCCACCATGCCGCGCGCGATGACGAGCCCCGCCGCGCCCGCGATGCAGATGGCGGACAGCTCCGGGATGCCGTGCGGGAGGATCCACGCCCAGAACCACCCCGTCATCCCCTTTGCCGCGTACACCTGCGCCAGCGCCCCCAGGAACAGGCCGTTGACGAACAGCATCACCGCCGTGCCCAGCCCCAGCGTGATGCCCAGCGCGAACGCCAGGAAGGCCACCTGGATGTTGTGCGTGAAGAGGAACGTGGAGAACTGCGCCTGATCCTCCACGGACATGCCCTTGCCGGCGGCTTCATCGGCGGCGCGCTTCACCGGGTCCATGTTCAGGTGCTGCTCGGGCACCAGGTAGTGCGCCGCGTCCGGATCCACCACCATGCCCACGTAGCCGAAGCCCGCGCCCGCCGCCATCAGCAGCACCGACGCCAGGTACATGCGCCACTCGCGGTGCATCAGCGCCGGGAAGCCGCGCGACACGAACGCCCACACGTCCGCGAAGCGCGGCCGGGAGCCCGGATACGTCAGCGCGTACGCCCGGCCCACCAGGTCGTTGAGGTACGCGCTCACGTCCGCGGAGCCGCTGCGCGCGCGCACCCACAACAGGTCGCTGGAGACGGCGCGGTACAGCTTCCCCAGCGACCGCGCCTCCTCCAGGCTCAGCTTGCGCAGCCCGTCCGATTCGGACTTGTCCAGCAGCGACTCCAATTGCTGCCAGCGGGGGCGCCGCGTCTCGATGAACTCCGCCATCTCCATGGCGCCACACTCTAGCCGAGCCCCGAAAACAGCGAGGCGCCGGTCGCCCTCCCCTGTGACAGGGAGGCGCCGGCGCCCCGTGACTTCCGGAAGCGGAAGGCTCCTTGCGCTACTTGATGAGTTTCTCCAGCGGCTTCGCCTCGGTGGAGGACTGGGCCTGGGTCCACTCGACGACGGGCGTCTGCCACGCCATGCCCGTCTCGGCCGGGTTGGCATCCAGCTTCTCGAAGCCGAAGCCGTCACCGCCGAAGTACAGGTACTCCACGGTGGCCACCGTGTACTCCTTCTTCGGGTCCAGGGCCTTGCCCTTGGCGTCCTTGAACTTGCCCTTGCCCGCCGGGGTGAGGCCGGCCACGAGCGCGGTGGGGTTCTCCGCCTGCTTGGCCAGGTCCTCGCCCGTGAGCTTCACGGTGAGCAGCGAGTTCTCGAACGGCATCACCGAGTACACGCTGCCCAGCGTCACGTCACCCGCCGGCAGACCGCCGCGCAGGCCGCCCTTGTTGAGGATGGCCACGTCGGTGTTGAGCTGCGTGCGCACCGCGCCCGCCACCCACTTCGCCATCAGCGGCGAGTCCTGGGGGATGCCCGCCTTGGTGAAGCCGATCTTCCGGCCCAGGGCCTCGTCCACCTTCGTCTGCCACTCGGCGATGCGCTTCGCCGTCTCCGCGTCCGGCGTGCCGCCCGTGACGTCGACGACCTTCGTCTCCACGCCGGTCAGCTTCTGGCCCGCGCCCTTCGCCGGGTCGAACTTGAAGTGCGCGCGCAGGTACGAATCAAAGCCGCGGCCCAGCGACACGTACGTCGTGTCACCTTCCGTCTTGGGCGCCGTCGCTTCCGCGCAGCGGCCACCGGCGACGAGCGACACCTTCCAGTCGGGGTGCTTGGCGAGCACGGGCTGCAGGTCGGTGGGGCACTGGTCCGCCACCACGACGATGACGTCCGCGCCCGCCTTGCGCGCCTCGGGGATCGCGGTGTTGAGCGCGTCCTCGGAGGGGGTGACCTCCAGGCCCTCCGCGCGGCCGGACATCACCGTGCCCACCGTCTTCTGCGACGTGAGGCCCACCACGCCAATCTTCAGGCCGCGCCGGTCGAAGACCTGGAACGCGGGCATGGACAGGTCCTTCGCCAGCGACGCGTCCGTCACCTTCAGGTTCGCCGCCAGGAAGGGAAAGCCCCCCGCCGCGCGGTTCTTCAGGAAGGAGTCCTTGGCGTACGACAGCTCGTGGTTGCCCAGCGCGGAGGCCGCATAGCCCATGTGCCCCATCACCTCGGCCGTCGGAGCGCCCAGGAAGAAGGAGGAGATGGCCGGGCCCGTCCACAGGTCGCCCGTCGTCAGGGCGAGCGTACCGGCAGCCGGACAGGTCGCCTGGCCGTCCTTCAGCGGACCGGCACAGTGCTTTTCATCCTTCACCCAGCGGCCCATCAGCTCCGCGGCGCCACCCTTGCCGTCGGCGGGCAGGAGCTGTCCACGGGTGCTGCCGGTGACGAGCACCGTCACTTCGGACGGCACCGCGGGCTTCGCGGGCGCCGCCGGAGGAGGCGTGGCCGGGGCAGGAGGAGGAGTCTTCTCACAGCCCGCAAGGGCTCCCAAGGCGAGGACCAGCGCGCCGGACGACAGCCGGAGCTGGCGGGTAGGACGACGGAAGGGACGCAGCGAGAGAAGGTTCGGGTTCACGGCCCGGCCTTTAGCACATCCCTGGCGTGGTAGCGTGATGCAATGACGGGCATGAAAGGCAAGGATTTCAAGCCTTTACGAGAGGAAACGGACGGCGGCTCTGCGTCCGGTCCAGGCGCTTCGCCGCTGCGGGACGGGGTGAGGAACTGGTGGAACGAGGCGCGCGGTGGCGCCGAGCACTTCCAGGCGGTGCGGGGCGCGCTGCCGGAAGGTCGCATCCGCCAGTTCTTCTATGGCGCGAGCCTGCCCTTCCACATCGCGAGGACGACGCTGGCGGATGCCCCGACGCGCGCGCGCTACCTGCGGGTGACCTGCCTCCAGACGGCGTTCCTCGTGGCCCTCACCGGCCTCTGGGCGGCGAACAACTTCCAGGAGGAGACGGCGGCGAAGGCGAAGCGCGCCGAGCAGGTCTCCCGCGCGCTGAGCCCGGAGGCCGAGGCGCGCCTCGAACAGCGGGCCCGGGAGCTGGAGGCGGCGCTCGGCGCGAAGGGCCCCCAGGGCACGGCGTCGGGGGATACGCCTTCCGTGAGCGACGCGGTGAGCGCGCTCGTCGAGGAGGCCGTCAACGCCGCGAAGGAAGACGGCGTGGCGCCGGACGAAGCCGCGAGCGCCGCCGGGGATGCAGCGGAGGAGGCCGCCGACCGCGCCGGGGCCGCCGAGGCCGCGAAGGCCAGCGACGAGGAGGAGGACGGTGAAGCCCTGGGCCAACAGGTCTCCGCCACGGTCCGCGCCGCCATCCAGCAGGCGATCCGGGGTACCCCCCAGGCCCCGAAGGAGAAGGGCCCCGCCATCCAGAAGGAGCCCCAGAAGAAGGGGTTCAACATCGACAAGCCCGAGCTGCGCCAGGGCGTCTTCTTCCTGGGCAGCTGGGAGTTCTGGGTGCTGTTCTTCACGTCGTTGAGCGCGGTGCAGTGGTTGGTCGTCGCCCTGTCGCGCGACTTCCACACGGTCATGTCCCGCGAGGCGAGTCTGGCCACCGGCATCGCGCCCGAGGATCCGGAGATCGCCCCGCGCGTGCGCCTCAACATCCCGTGGATCAAGGCCAAGCTGCGGCGCCGGTGGAGGGCCTTCGTGCTCTTCGCGCTGGGCTTCCCCGCCGTGGCGCTCATCACCGCGCCCGTGTGCTGGAGCGATGTGCTGTTCACCACGCTCAGCACCGCCTGGGGCTTCTGGTGGCTCGTCGTCTTCTCCGCCGCCAAGAGCGAGCGCGCCTGGGTGTCACCCGTCTCCCGCCCGCCCTGGTTCCTTCGCGGCTGGGCCGCTATGGCCCGGGTGCTGCCATTCCTGCGCTGGGGTCCCTTCCGCTGGTACGAAGGCCTGTTGACGCGCCGGACGGAGGACATCGCCTCCCCCATCGCGAGCGTCGAGCGTCAGCCCTGGGCCTTCTCGGGCCTCGCGTTGTCGCGCTTCGTGGGCAGCCTCCCGCCCTTCCGCTGCTTCACGCGGCCGTTCATGTCGGTGGCCGCGGCCCACCTGCACAGCCTGGATCCCCAGCAGCCCTCGAAGAACGCCGCGCCGCCCGCTCACGACGTGGGGGACTGACGCCGCGTCACGCGTCCGAGGGCGCGTTGCCCTCGGGCGGCAGTCCGCCAATGCCCTCCAGCGGCACGGGCGGCTGCTGCGCGACGCCCAGCTCCAGCCGCTGTCCCGTCTCCCGCCGCGCGGGCAGGTCGATGACGCTCTGGAGCTGCTGGCTCACGGAGCGGAAGAAGCCGGTGAGCAGCTCCGGCCGGTCCGCCAGCAGGTCCAGGAAGTCGCGCCGGTCGATGACGAGCACGCGCGAGTCCACCGCCGCCACCATGTCCGTGGGACGGGGCGCGCCATCCAGCAGGCTCACCTCGCCGATGGCCTCCTTCGCCTGGAAGCGCAACACGTGCTCGCCGTTGCGGAACGCGTCCACCGCGCCCTCGACGATGACGTAGAGCGCGTCGCCCGGGTCGCCCTGGCTGTAGAGGCGCTCGCCCGTGCGGTACATGGCCTCGCGAGCCACCTCCGCGATGGCGGCGATGTCATCCACGTCGCTCTGCGAGAAGACGCTCACGCCTTCCAGCGCGAACATCCGTTGGACGATCTTGTCGCTCAATTCACCCTCCTGCGGGAGCACGTCCAGGCCATTCACCCGCGCCACGTGGCGGGCACACGCGCGCAGCACCACGTCCTCGCTCTGCACCAGCCCCGCCAGCCGCCGCCACAGCCGGCCCGGCGCTCCGGGAGGCAGCTCGCGGTGGTGGGCCTCCACCTGCTCCATCACCAGCTCGCGCTCCTCCACCGCCACCAGGTTCTCCAGCAGCTCCAGCGCGTACGCGCGGCGCCGGGAGTCGGAGCCCACCAGGTGCTGGTGGATCCGCCGCATCGCCTGGGGCGGGTGCAAGAGGCCCAGCAGGAAGAACGACAGCTCCAGCGCCTGATCCAACCGGTCGCCCACCGCGCGGGTGAGCAGCGACTGCGGCCCCAGCGCCGCCTGCACGTCGCGGAAGGCTCCCACCAGCTGGCGGTACGTGTCGCGGCGGCGGCCCAGCGCCTCGTGGATCCGGTCCACGTCCACCGGGTGGTCCGGCTGCTCCTCGCGGAGCCGCGACAGCTGCGCGCCGATGCGGAAGTGCAGTCCCGCGTCGTCGCGCACGTTGGAGAAGAGCAGCGCGTTCAACGCCGCGGACGTCCCGATGCCGCGCAGCACGCGGGGCAGTTGCATCCGCATGGCCAGCGGCGCGGCCTTGTTGTTGAGCTGCAACTCCAACAGCGGCGTCACCGCGTCGCCCAACTGCACCAGCGACTCACGCGCGCCCGGACGCTCCTCGCGCCAGGTGAGGAACGGCAGGAGGCGCGGCGCCAGCTCCACGTAGCCGCCCTGCCCCACCGCCACCAGCGCCACGCGCCGCACGGAGATGTCCATGTCCTCCAGGTAGAGCGACAGCGGCCCCGCGAAGCGCGGATCCTTCAGCCGGCCCAGCAGCCGCGCCACCTCGCGCCGCTCCGCCACCGGGGCATGGTCCCCTTTCGACAGCAGCTCGCGCAGCGACTCCAGCGCCGCGGAGTTCACCTGCGTGCGCATCAGCGCGCCAATGGCCGCGCACCGGAGGCCCACGTCGGAGCTCGTCAGGAGCGGCGGCAACAGCCGCTCCGCGCGCTCCGGCGACAGGCGCGCCAGGGCCCACACGGCCTGGTCGCGGGGTCGCCGGGGCCCCTCCTCCACCAGCCGCTCCAGCATGGGCGCCAGCTCGCGCGCCTCCAGGCTCAGCGCCAGCGTCACGCCGCGCTCCTGCACGCGCTCGTGGGGGTGGGCCAGGAGCGCGGCCAGGTGCTGGCGCAGCGGCGCCTCCGCCTGCTCCAGCATGTCCACCGCGCGCAGCACCCGCTCCGGCGTGGGCGCGCCCAGCGCCTCCACCAGCAGCTTCTGCGAATCGACGCCCAGCTCGACCTCTTCCTCTTCGTGCGCGCCCACCTGCTCGCCCAGCGCCGTGAGGTACGCGGGCTTGAGGCGCACGAGCAGCAGGCCCAGCGCGGCGCACAGCGCCACCACCGCCACCGCCATGGTGATGCCGTTGGCCCCGCGCCCCGCGCCGATGAGCATCACGCCCGCCAGCACCACGCCGCCCTTGCGCAACAGGCCATCCACCGCGCTGCGCAGACCCTCGCGCTGCTCGTCCGGCACCGCCGCGTAGAGCAACTGGATGCCCACCGGAAGGATGGAGTAGCTCACCGCCGTCTCCACCAGCCGCAGCAGGTGCACCGGCCACAACTGCCCCGTCGCCAGCGTCGCACCCGCCAGCGGCGCGAGCACCACCGGCACCAGCGCCAGGTACATCAGCAGGCCCATGCGCTTGAGCAGCCGCTCCGCCACCAGCAACTGGAAGGCCACGCAGAACAGGCCAATCCACAGCTGCAACGAACCGAAGAGCGCCGCCAGTCCGTCCTCGCTGAGCGTGCCCTCCACGCGCAGGCGGAACAGGTAGTCCACGAAGGACGACAGCACCGCGAACGCGATGCCCAGCGCCGCGAGCACCTGCGCGTACGGACTCTCGCCCAGGTAGCGCCACGCGGGGAACCACGCCTGCAGCGAACGCGTGCGCTGCGGCGGCGCGGGCTCCGTCTGGTGGAGGTGGTGGAAGATGGCCCCCGCGGCCAGGAGGCTCACCGCGCCGCTGACCACGACCACGGGCGTGCCAAACCGCACCGCGAACGCCTGCACCAACAGGCCGCCCGCGATGCCACCGCCCATGCCGAAGCCGTTGAGCACCGTGAACGCCCGGCGCGCCTCGCGCGCGTCGAACGCGGACGCCATGCGGCCCCAGAAGCGGAACGACACGAACGTGCTGAAGCAGTCCGCGAACAGGTACAGCGCCAGCGCCGGCATGCGCTGCCCCGCGGACAGCGCCGCAGCCAGCCCCAGCGCCAGCACGCCGCCCACGCCGGTGAGGATGCCCGGAGACTCCGTGGGCGCGTCGGGCCGGCCCCGGGGCAGCAGCGTGAGCGTCGCCGTCATCAGCGCACCCAGCAGATACAGGTAGGGCAGCGCCTGCGACTCGAAGCGCGACAGCACCAGCGCGTTCGCGGCCGTCTTGAGCTGCGTCACCCCGGCGATGAGCGCGAACTGGAAGGCGCCCGCTGGCAGCACGCGGCGGTTCCAGGATGAGGTTTCGGAAGAGGCCACGGGCGCGGGAATGCGGACAGGATAGCGTGGGAGCCCGCTATTCACGAATAACACCCTTGTGGCCCACCCCGCACCTGTCCCCCGGAGGGACGCGGATGCTCGCCCGTCTGCCCCTCCCCCAAGGCGCACACGCGGCTCCGAGAAAGCACCGAGGCGCCTGCGAAGGCACTCCGGAATCCTTGCGGCCCCCACGGAATCCTTCCGCGAACGTCCCGGGAACGGGGGCCGGGTGGCATACACTGCGCCCCGTGACGCCCGCCCCCGACACCCTGCTCGACGGCACCCACACGGTGCTGACCCCGGAGTACGTGGAGTTCCGCTTCACGCTCGCGGGCGTGTACTCGCGCTTCCTCGCGTGGCTGGTGGACGCGGTCATCGTGGGGATTGCCACCACGGTGGTGCTGCTGGTGTTCCAGGTCGCGATGGCCGCGTTCCCGGGGTTCGCCAGCGCGCTGGGCATCGTCATCTACTTCCTGGTGGACTGGGGGTACGGCATCACGCTGGAGACCGCCTGGGCCGGGCAGACGGTGGGCAAGCGCGTCCTGTCCCTGCGGGTCATCCAGGAGAGCGGCGTGCGCATCGGCTTCTACCACGCGGCGCTGCGCAACCTGGCGCGCGTCGTGGACCGGCTGCCCCTGCTCTACCTGGTGGGCGGCACCACCGCGCTCGTCTCGCGCTCGCACCAGCGGCTGGGAGATTTGCTCGCCGGCACCATCGTCGTGCGCGAGCGCCGCCTCAAGGTGCCCTCCGCGCTGGAGACCCGGGGCGACGAGGGGCTCCTGGCGGATCCGCTGTTCGTCTCCCGCGTGAAGCGGCTGTCCACCGAGGAGCGGGAGCTGGTGCTGTCCGCGGCCCTGCGGCGCGAGGAGCTGCGGATGGAGGCCCGGCTGCGGCTGTTCTCCGCGCTGGGCGCCCGGCTCCAGGACTCGCTCGCGATGGAGAAGCCCGCCCACCTCTCGGACGAGAAGTGGACGCTGCTCGTCGCCGCCACGCTGCTGCCCGCCCCGAACTCGCGTCCGGGACGCCCGTCCGCGCCTAGAAGTACGCCGCCACGCCCACCGAACCGGTCAGCGACGTCTGCGTATCCTCGTTGAGGGCGATGTAGAAGTTGTACTGCGCGCGCACGCCCAGGCTCACCGAGTCCGTCACGAAGTAGTCCAGCCCCACGTTGGGCCCGATGCCCACGAAGTTGCTGACGCTCTCCTTGAAGACGATGAGGTAGCTCACGTCCGTGCCGATGTAGGGACGCAGCGTCTCCTCCAGCAGCAGGTAGCGGATGCCGATGGACGGGGCCAGGCCCACCACGCGCTTCTCCGGGGTGGCGAAGGTGTCCTTCGGGAACATCAGCTTCGACAGGGAGACGACCTCGAAGCCGTTCTCCACGTAGAGGCTGCCCTCCAGGCCCAGGAAGGGCGTGCCCGCGAGTCCCGCGGTGCGTTTGAAGTCCATGTAGCCCACGGAGAGTCCCAGGCTCCGGTTGGAGAACTGGGCGTGGGCGGGGGTCGCGCCCAGGAGGGCGGCAAGCAAGCCAAAGGCACAAAGGTAGGTCCGCATGGCGCGGCACTCTACAGCCGGCCTAACCCCTGGAAAACAGCGCTGATTCACCGGCAGGCCGCCGTTGCCTCACGGGGTGGCGCTCTCCTACACTCGGCCGGCCATGCGTCTTCGCCGCCTTGTCCTTACGCTGACCGCCGCTGCCTCCTTGACCACCACCGCGTGCCTCAACACGCCGCCGCCGCACGAACGGGCGCTCATCAACAATGAGCTGTGCGCGCAGGAGATGGCCAACGGGGATCTCCAGAAGGCGGAGACCTACTGCAACCTGGGCCTGGAGTTCTCCCCCCAGTACGCGGACCTCTGGGCCAACAAGGGCCTCATCGCCATGTATTCGGGCAACAAGCCCAAGGCGAAGGAGTTCTTCATCAAGGCCCTGCGCTACAACCAGGAGCACCTGCAGGCCTACCAGAACCTGGGCGTCCTCTACCTGGAGGAAGGCGCCTACGGAAAGGCCCACGACAACTTCAAGCGCGCCCTGCAGGTGAACCCGGACAACCTGGAGTCGCGCTACGACCTGGGCCTCACCAACATGAAGATGGGCAAGGTGAAGGAGGCCCGCAAGGAGTTCAACACCCTGCTCGCCGTCAACCCCAACGTCTCCAACGCCCACCACAACCTGGGCATCATGGCCTACGAGGAGAAGGACCTGGAGACGGCCTTCGAGCACATCTCCCAGGCCGCCCAGCTCACCCCGGACTCCTCGGAGGTGTGGCACGACCTGGGCACGGTGCTGATGGAGCAGAGCCGCTTCGCGGAGGCCCGCGAGGCCTTCGGCAACTGCTCCCGCCTGGATGAGAAGAACTCCAGCTGCCTGAACAACCTGGCCCTCGCCCAGCGCAAGGTGGCGCTGACGGACTCGGCGCTCAAGGAGCTCAAGGACACGCAGACGGCGGAGAACAGCGCCCCGGCGCTCTACCTGCTCGCGCGCCAGTACCGCGAGAAGGGCCTGCTGACGGAGGAGGAAGGCGCCTACCGCAAGTGCGTGAAGCTGGACGCCAAGTTCGCGCCCTGCCACTTCGGCCTGTTTCAGATCTTCTCGGACGCGCACAAGCAGACCCACGCCGAGGCCGCCTGCAAGAACTTCATGAAGTTTGGTACCTCCGAGGAATTCCCCACCGAGTATCAGACGTGTGAGAGATTCCTGGCCAACGACTCATTCTAGCCGTCCCTTCGGGTAGCGACTCCACGCGATGAGCGTCCGTCTGACCGTCACGCAGCGCAGTGAAGCTGGAGGCGCCTCTGGAAAAGAGGTCGTCCTCGACGATGCGATCATCACCCTGGGCCGGGACAAGACCTGCCAGGTGATGCTTCCCCAGCAGGCCGTGTCGCGCAACCACGCGCGCATCACCCAGGAAGGCACGCTCTACTTCCTGGAGGACCTGGGCAGCGCCTACGGCACGAAGGTCAATGGCAAGCCCCTGCCCCAGGGGGAGAAGGAGCTGCTGCGCAACGGCGACATCATCGCCATCGCGCAGTACGACGTCCGCTTCGACAAGGTCGTCGAGATCGCCCAGGACGTGAGCGACAAGACGTCCTTCATCGCGCGCGGCATGGTGAAGGACGTGATGCGCGGGCTCGCCGGCGGCGAGGAGCGCTTCCTGCGCTACATGAACGGCCCCAAGGAAGGCCAGCGCATCGAAATCTCCGACGCCCAGGAGCACGTCTTCGGCCGCGACGAGAAGGAAGCCGACGTCATCCTCAAGGATGACCTCGTCTCGCGAAGGCACGCCAAGGTGCGCCGCGACTGGTCCGGCACGCACGTGGAGGACCTGGGCAGCCGCAACGGCATCAAGGTCAACAAGAAGCGCGTCAACCGCAAGGCCCTCAAGGACGGCGACGAGGTGGAGATTGGCGCCACGCGCTTCGTCTACGTGGACCCCGCCGAGCCGCCCGACGAGCCGGTGAGCATCTCCAGCGAGGTGAGCCCCGTCAGCGCTCCGGCGCCCTCGCCGCCGCGCCCCTCCCCGCCCCGCCGCGAGGAGCCGCCC
>NZ_RAWD01000263.1:0-14193 GCF_003612065.1 Corallococcus sp. CA047B | reverse complement strand
GTTCTTCATCGTGAGGGCTCCGGGGGCTGCAAGGGGTTGGGGAAGAGAAGGGGCGGCCTACGCGGCCAGGGCGGAGTAGCGGCGCAGCTCGCTGCCGCTGAGCGCGGCGGCCTGCTGGGCGGTGAAGCCGAAGTGCTTGCGGACGTGCAGACGGAGCCGCTTCGCCTCCTCCTCGTCGGGCTCGTCCTCGGGCGTCTCGGAGGCGGCTTCCTCGTCGGGCAGCGCGTCGTCTTCCTCGTCGTCCTCCGCGTCCTCGTCCTTCGCCTCCTCGTCGGTGTCGTCGTCCTCGGGCTCCTCCTCGCTGGCGGCCTGCGCGTCGCCGCCGGCAAGCCAGTCCTGGAGCGTGGCGACGTCGGCCGCGAGGTTGGTGCCCACCGCCTCAGCGAGCGGCACCAGCACTTCGTCCTCGAGGCCCGCCTCCAGGAAGTCCGCGGCGAGCTGCGCGCCCGCCTGGAGGTGCGCCAGCAGCCCCTCCGCGAAGGCCTTGGGCGTGAGCTCTCCCGTGGCCGCGCCCTCGTCGCCGACGTTCTTGTCGGCTTCCTCCTCGTCATCCTCCAGCGCGTCGCCCTCCGACTTGAGGACGGCGAGGACGGCGGCCTGGCTGGCCGCGAGCGCCTTGAGGGCGGAGGCGAATCCCGGGTGGCGCCCGCCCGCGCCCACGGAGCGCAGGCGCACCGCGTCCGGGTTGGCCGGGACGTTGACGATGGACACCTCCAGCAGCTCCACCAGTGGGTAGTCGAAGCCGCCCTCGGCGTTGGGCACCGGCTCCTCGACGGGCACGAAGCCGATGGAGCAGGTGAAGAGCGAGCCCGCCTTCACCTTGCCGGACACCGTCTTGGACAGCTCGTCCACCTCATCGAAGACGGGCGCCATCACCCACGCGTCGCCCTCGCGGTAGCAGCGCCCGAAGCCGATGGCAGGTGTCCAACTGTTGTGCTCCCAGAGGAGCGGCACGCGCACCTCCTCGCCGTCTGCCTTCATGGCCAGGACGCGGTCCCGGTGTCTGTCCAAGGCGGGCGAGGTGATGCGGAAGATGGGTGCGCCGGCCGCGCCCTCGGCGGGCGGGGCGGCGCTGAGCAGCTTCTGGCGGATGGACTTGGGCTTGCGCATGCCAGGAGAGAAGGGGCGGCACCTGGCGCTACACGCGGTCCTCTTCGCCGCTGCGGTCGCGCGGCGGGTGGGGCGTGGCGTTCGCCACGGCGGACTCCACGTTGTTGCCCCCGCCCGCGCCGGGCATGGGCGTGGGGCGCTGGCCCTCCAGCTCCGGCACCGGGGGCAGCCCCGCGAAGCGGCGCCACTCGTTCCAGAAGACGCCTTCGGAGGGCGGCGTCGTCATCGCGCGGAAGGTGCGTTCCCATTCCTGGGGGCGCGGATCCTCGTAGTCCAGGATGACATCCCGGTCGATGAGGGGCACGAGGCAGTGCTGGTACCAGGAGCGCCAGAACTCCAGGCGCGGCGCCACGGCGTACTCCGCCAAGTGGTACTTCGCGGCCTCCGACGTGGCGCGGTTGCTGGAGGTGAGGTCGCCCACCAGCTCCGGCGGGACGTTGTACGCCTGGCGCACGTACGCGCGCAGGCTGGACGAGAGCTCCTTCGCCTGTAGCTCGCGGTAGTTCACCTGCACCTGGGCGAGCGTCACGTCGCTGGGCGCGAACCACACCTTGCCCGCGTTGCGCGCGCCCTGGAACTCGGCGTTGAACTTCTTCTGGATGTCCTCGGCGGCCTCGCCCGTGGTGCTGCCGTCGTCGTTGTTCTTGCTGCCCAGGCCGACGATGGCCGCCGGGATGCCGCCGCGCTCGAAGGTGGCCTTCGTCGCCTTGTCGATGGACTCGATGGTGTCCAGCTTGTCGCCCAGCGCGAGGCCTCGGCCGGCGCCGCGCCCCTCGGGGTTGGCCGGCGCCAGCGTCTTCACCCAGAGGACGTCGGCCTCCGGCACCTGGCCCTGGAACTGCTGGTAGGAGATGAAGAAGACGGGCCGGCCCAACGCGGGCGTCATCGTCACGCAGTGGGGCGGCACCACCTCCCAGCCCACCGGGCGGCCGTCCGCGCCGCGCAGCAGCACCAGGAAGGCCTCGCCCACCAGGTCCACATGGAGCTGCGCTAGCTTCCGGTATTCGCGCCCAGGGAAGCGCGGGTGCGGCGCCTCCAGGAGGGCGAGCAGCTCGTGCGTGTCCAGTTCCACCAGCTCGCCCCGGGTGGTGGCCTCGGCCAGGGCCTTGCGGCGCTCCGGCCCGTGCAGCGACTTCCAGCGCGGATCCATCCGCTTCTCACCGGGGCGCACGCGCTTGAAGGCCCGCCACCGGGGCGTGGCCACCGCATCCGCGACGGTGTCCACCACGGTGCGCAGCCAGTCGTCTTCCTCGTAGGCGAGCAGCACCTCGCGGCTGCCCCGGCGCGGACTGAAGCTGATGAGGGGCAGGGCGTGGGTGAGCTGCGGCTTGCCGTCCGGTGGACCCGGCACAAGGCCGAGCGCCTTCGCGACGCGGAGGAGGAGAGAGGCCATGCCCGTGGAGAAGGGGCGCTGCCCACAGGGCATAGGAGGGGGCGTGTTCGACTCAGGCTGTCTGCTGTCGAAAGGACGACCTGTGCCTGGGCCTCTGGCACTCTGATACGCTTCCCGCATGCACGTGCAATTCGACACAGATGCTTTCGGGAAGGCGCTAGACAGTGAAAGTTTGTCCGGCGCCCTCGTGGAGAAGGCACTTGAATGCGGGTGGTCTGTCTCAATTTCCCAGACGGTCTTTTCCGAAGTGCTGGGGATGGATAATAATCACTACCAGTTGATCCGAGCGCAGCGCCTCCTGTGGCTCCGCCAGCGCCTGGGAGACCGTTTCTTTCTCGCACAAGGTCTTGAAGACTTGGTCTCGGCAGAGCTATCCGGTCGCGTTGGTTCGCCCTTGGCGCTGTCACCTCAAGAGTTGAATGCCGTCTTTGGTCGGCTTCACGATGCGGTCGAGGCAAAGAGCCGCGATGCTGGGATGCTCTATATTTTCCCGGCATGGATGGAAGTCTACAAAGGCGGGGCCAGGACGAGGGCTGTGCAGACTCGGCGGGAGCTTGCTGAAATCTGGGTAGAGAGAGGCATCACTGCTAAGAGTGTCGCAGTGGCCTTGTCAGCTTATTCTGTTTCGACAATCCCGGATTGGATTGTTGCTAAGATAGTTCGCGAGAAGGAGCGGCGAGCGCGCTACCAGATTAAGTCTATTTATGCGCGGCCAAAGCGATTCAAGGCGCTATTGGGATGGTCGGCGCTGGCGAATCTGACAATGTTTGGCGAACTCGTTCCGACTGATCGACTTAGCGGGGCCCCTGGGGTTCAAATGCTCAAGCGCGGAGCCAATGACTGGTACGACGCTGCGGTGGCGGCGTCTTCGGCGTACTGCAGTACGTTTGTTACAAATGACAAGACGCTGGCATCCAGGTGTGACTTTCTGTATGGACGAGGATGTCTGCATTTTCAGACGGCCAGCCTTTCTGATTTGCTGGACAGGGAGGCGTGAGGCTTCGCAGGGCTGTCTGGCCATGTGCGTGGATGGTTGCTGTTGAAGGCTCACTCCGGCGTGCACCCATCCGCGTCGATGGCCAGTTCTGAACTTCCGGCAGCACCGATGTTCCGCCGCATCTTCACGACGTGCTTGTAGATGGGCCACACCATGGCGTCCACGCGGTCATCCCGCGCGTGGCCACCGGGGGCGCCGGTGAACTTCGACAACTGCTCCTCCAACTTGTCGAGCTTGCCCACCATGTGCACGAGGCCCGCCGCCGCGAGCATGGATACGGGGGCCGCGCGCTCCGCCTTCGAGTTGCGCGCGCGCTCGGTGAGCACCTTCACCTTTGCCAGGGTGTGGATGGTGGACGTCACCATGGACCCGCCCGTGTTCGTCTCCGCGAAGATCCAGGCGCGCGGCCGGCCGCCGTCGTCCTTCTTCGCGCGGGGCTCCCACTCTTTCAGCGCGGCCACTGCCTTCTTCGCCCAGGCCGCCGGCTCCGGGCTCTTCAGCGAGAGGTCCGCGAGGACGTAGGCGTGGTCGCGCCCGTCCGCTTCGCGGCGCACACCCACCACCACGATGCCGTGCTCATCCGCGCCCTTCTTCTCGCCGGTCGCCGGGTCCAGGCCGATGACGATGAAGTCGAAGGTGGACGGCCGGTCCTTCGGCTTCACGCGCGAGGCATTCCAGTCCACGCCCCGGAAGAGGGCCGGGTCCAGGTCGAACTCCAGCTCGCCGTAGAACTCGCGCCGGCCGATGGGGCTCTTCTTCGCGTCCAGCGCCTGGAGGGCGTAGTCGTCGTCCAGGTGGGCGCTGTTGTCCAGGGTGCTGGAGCGCGAGAGGACGAGGCCCCGGCGCTGCTTGAGAATCTCGCGGAAGAGCTCCGTGGGCGCGGGCGTGGTGGTGATGACCTTGCGGCTGGAAAGGCCCAGCCGGCGCATCCGCGCGGACGTGCCACGGCCGACGCGGCCGCACTCGGTGAAGACGGCGACGGGGTCCTTCTTCCAGGCCACCACCTCGTCCAGCCATTCGAAGGTGTAGCCGTAGCCGCGGAACTTGTCCGCGTCGGCGGCCGGCAGGTAGTCGGCCTTCACGCCGTTGGGGAAGACGAGCTGCTTCTTCGACTTCAGGTGCTCCGGGCGGAACCAAGGCGGCGCCAGGGTGAGGATGCCGCTCGGGCCCTCCAGTTGGTTCTTCTGAATCTCCGTGTACGTCGGGCCGACGATGAGGATGCGCGCCTCGGGGTCCGCCTTCGCCTCGCGGATGACGGAGCTGGCGCCCGCGTGCGTCTTGCCGGCGCCGCGCCCTCCGAGCAGGAACCAGGTGCGCCAGCGGGCGAACTCTGCGGACACCATGTCAGGCGGCTGCTGGGCAGGGCGCAGCGAGTACTCGGGCTCGTAGTAGAGGACGAGCAGTTCCTGCGTGGTGAGGCCCAGTCGGTCCGCGAAGCCCTCGGTGGTGCCGAAGCGCTCGCGCAGGCGCAGCGCCAACCGGTCCAGGAGGGAGTGCCGCCCGTGCGTCTCGGGGCGGATGACGGGCAGGCCCTGAAGCAGATCCTTGCCCGCGGTGACGTTGTTGGGTTTGGCCATACCCCCCAGAAGTGTCGATGCCGTGCAGGGGATGGCGTGCAACTGGGTCGAAGTTGACGCCACCTGCATTCACATGAGAGGCATATCATTGGGGAAGTAGGGAGTGCCGCCGCCAGCAGTGGCTGAAGTATTGGCAATCCCCGTCTTTCCGACGCAGACTGGTCGAATGACGACCCAACGCCTCCGTGTTCAGCCATTCAGGGTATTTTCCGCCGAAGCCACTCGGATCAATAAGCTCTATTGGGCAACCAATTACGCATATGTACGCTGCGGGGCAATGCTTGAACTTATTGAGAGAACAGCCGGAGTAGGTCCGAGAGATGTTGGTGAGATTTGGCCAACAAGCATTGCTGGGGAAAAGGGAACAGCCACGATTGGTCTGCCTGAATTTAATGCTGTGTTGGATGAAAATCGTGATGCACTTCGGACGACGACGGTGCTCTACTTGTGCTCCGCATTTGAAAATGCGGTCAGCGGTTTCTATGTCCTCTGTGGTTTGAAGGATCCGGCAAAGGCCGTGTCGACATGGTCGCGTGGCTCGTGGCCGGCCATCAATGCATCACCCGTCGAGTTGCAGGCCCTTCAGAACGCTCTCAAGGAACGGGTGAGCGGCAAAAAATCGGTTTTGAATGGGAAATATAGTGTTCGTCTTGCGAAAATGGAGTCTGAGTTCGGGTTGCAGTTTGGTTTTTCGAAGGTCAAGCAAGATGATTTGGATAAGTGGTATGCGACTAGGCATGCGATCGCGCACGACCAGGGGCTTGGTGTTACGGATGAAGTGTTTCATTCCGCCCCTGAGATTCTGGCGAGCCGGCACCGCGTTGGTGAGAATGATTGGAAGTCGTTGCTTGACCTGTTTTATGGAATAGTGGACAGGATGGACGTTGTTGTTTCTCAGCATTTGGGCCGCGACTTCGTCTCATCCCTCGCGGTTGCTCGGTACTTGGAACGCGGAGCGCCACCACCTCCTCCCGGGGATGCATTGCGCTCTCAACGCGACCACGAAGATACAATGCTCTATGCGATCAATGGCGAATGGCACGTGAGCATGTCTAAGGCTGAGTTCCGAAATGCCATGCAGGCGCTGGGTCAGAAAGTTAGTCCGCCGAAGGCTCTTTCCAGAAAGAGGGTGTCGTCTAGGAAAGCGCCTCATAAAACGCCCTAGTCTTTCAGGCATACTTCGAAGGGGTTGCCCTCATACCCTGACTTAAGGCTGCCCGCGCCATGCTGGCCAGGAAGCCGAGAGGGGCAGCTACTCTTCCTCAATGGGAGGGGGCGGCGCCGTCTTCTTGTCCTCGCCGGACAGGAAGCGGCCCAGTCGGTCCGCCAACGTCTTCTGGGCCTCCTCCGGACTGACCAGCTCGAAGGCCCCATCGTCACCGCCCGCGGGCTTGGCGGTGCGCGGCAGGGTGAAGTCCTTGGGGGCGGACACGGCCAGGCGCCAGCGGACGTACTTGTCGTTGAAGGCGCGGTTGCCGATGTTCTCCAACTGCGCCTCCTGGAGCACCCGGTGGAAGTGCGCCCGGGCTGCCGAGTACTCCATGACGAAGGCCGTGTAGATGTCCTCCGCCCCGCGCTCGATGGCCTCGTGGCCGCGCGTGAGCCAGCCCTGGACGACGGTGTCGCTGGTGCCAACGGCGGCCGCCGCATCTCGCAGGGTGTCACCCGCCGCGATGCGCCGGCAGAGCTGGGCGCCGAGCTGGGCGGTAAGCGTCGTCAACGGCCCGGGCCTGCCGAGCGGCTTGTAGTTGATGAGCGGGTCGAGGCTCACCGTCTCGGCGCTCTCGTCCGGAGGGGCGTGGTCGCGGTGGCGGGCCATGCCCTCCCAGAAGGGGCGCCAGCAGCCCGCCTGCGCACGTGTCCCGCGAGACGCCCACGCCCACGTGCGAGCGCGCACGACGCGCCAGCGGGCCTGGGGCGCCGCGTGGGGGCCAAAAAATCAGGGGGTCGTCTCAGAGATCGCCGGGGATTTCCGGGAGATTTCCGCGTCGCAAGATTGCAGCGCGCCGAGCAATCCCAATTTTGTCCTACATTGTCGGTTTCCCACCCCAGGGGGCTGTCCACGGGCCCGGTGGCACGGCGGTTGTCGCCAGCGCCGGCCGCGCCCGAGGAACATCGAAAAAGCGCAACTTCGCTGTCTTGGGGCGCGCCCTCCGGCAATCATCCGCCCTACGCGTTCGCGTCCGCCCGCCAGTCCCCTCGAGCGCACACCGCTTCGCGAACACGGGACCGCAGCACGTCCCCGGGCAGCAGCTCGAGTAGTCGTGCCAGGAGCCGCGCCTTCCCGGCCGAGCGAAGGCCTCGCGCCGCGCCCGCTTCCTCCAGTAGCGCCAGCAGCTCCGCCCGCCAGAGCAGTTGCAGCGTCGCGCCAGGGCTCGGGCTGGAGTTGTCCGCCGACGGCCGGACCTCCTCCAGCGTCACGCCGTCCGGGCCGCCGCGTGCGAGCACCAGCCCCCACCACGCCGGCACCAAGTCCTGCCCGCGCGCCAGGTGGCGGGCTCCCGCGACGAGGGTGCACCGGTCCAGAACGGCGCTGTAGCAGTGGGCCTGGACCGGCAGGCGGCGCAGGGTGTCCGCGTCCGCCTTCACCTATCCGCTGCGGGCGGGTGTCGCTGCGCGCCCTGCTTAGGAGAACATCCCTTCCACCTAAGCAGGACGTCCCGCCGTCCAGGTGCACCACGGAGCGATGCCCCCGGCATGCGGGCCGCATCGCTCCGCATGCCGAGCGCATGGCCGCGCTGTGTCACACCTGCCAGGACGAAGTGGCGCGGCTGGCGGCCGCGAACACTCCGGGCCTACGCCACTCAGCGTCGTCTCCGATGACGAAGACGGGCAGCCATCATCCAGGTGGCGAGCCGCCCGTCCGAACTAGTCAGTCCCTGCCAGGATCAGTTCCTGCTAGGCGCTCTTTTTCTCCAACTGGTACCGAAGGATCGCCGTCTGGACTGCGTTGAAGCACATCTCCCAAGCGATGGAGCTCCGGCCGACGTACTCCGGCCGCTGCTCACGGTCGTGAACCGCGAGGATTGCGGCCGCCAGTGATTGTGCGCACAGGGGCAACAGCTCCTCCAACGGTACCTTCCACGACATCCCGCCCTTTGGCTTGTTCCAGTCGACGTTCGCGCGGAACCCACCGAGCATAGGGATGAGGTAGCCAAGCGCGAGTTGGTCGTCGACTTCTTGGTCAAGGAAGACGAGGGCGTGCTTCTTCTTGATCGCCTTCTTCTTGACGCTGATCGACTCGCCCTTCGAGTTCTTTGCCTTGAGCTTGCCGAAGCGGTACCCCGGCTTGATCATCTCCTTCTCGATTTGATCCCGAAGGAGCAGGATGTCCTTGGCTCGACGGAAGAGCCGGTGGAAGTCGTACATAGGGGCCTCGGGCGGATTCTCTCCCTTCGCCTTCATGCACTCCCACGAGAAGTGGCGGACGAGCCCCTCTTTGCGCCCGAAGAGTCGCGAGGGTTGCGAGGGCGACTCGTACGCTTGCCCGTCGAATAGCGCTAGGTAGTAGAGGATCTCGCGCACGTCGACGGGCTTCGTTTCTGCTTTCTGCTCGTTCATCTTGTACGCGATCTTCTCCGCGTACGGCTCTCCGGCGAGCGCATCTTTCAACGGCTTGAAGTGGCCTTCGAGATTCTCCAGCGACTTCAAATCGACGGCGAGGCTCGTGTTGAGTCCACCCGCCACCTCCGCGACTTCCTCGACAGAGGTTAGCCCGGTCACGACCTTCAGTTGTACGAAGGCTTCATCGGACACGCCGTTCTGCTTCACCTCGCCAGCGGCGTGGAGCGTATGCGCACCGTCGAGCACGCCGTGCAGCCTGCGGTCCGTGAAAATGATCGTCGCCGTATGCGTCTTCGGATCGAATACGACGTCCTGCGCACTGAGCGTGATGCCGCGGTTGCGTCGGTAGAAGCGCTCGGGCGCTTCCTCAAGCGTCGATTTGATCTTGTTGTAGACGGACGTGCTCGTCTTCACGTCACGCGGGTTGACGTCCTTCCAGGCGGACAGTTCCTCCACGGGAAGGTCCCGCACTCGCGCCGGGAAGTAGACGACGTCTTCCTTGCCGTTCGTCGCCTGGGGGTCCGGCAACTTGCGCAAGTGCTGCGTGATGATCTTGATGTCTGCCATCGTCTTCTCCTAGACAGACCACCGCTTAGTAGGGCGGATTGGTCGTCATCGTGCCTCATACGACTGACCGCATCGGAGCCCAATTGCCCCGAGCAGCATTGTCGTAGTGGCCCCCTCACTCTGGCCGCAGCACCAGCATCTTTCAAGTTTTTGGACGAGCACGGCATACGATTTCGACGGGCCCGTTCAGACGTCCTTCGCAGACGTCAGCGATGCGAGGTCGGCAGCGAGGGCCAGGGTGTCCGTCGGGCTCAACAGCGCGCTCCCGGGTGACGCCGCCCCTTCTGTCCGGGCATGCCCCCCGTCAGCACCGAGTCCGCCGTCCTCATCCTCGCGGTGAGCCAGCTCCTGGTCCCGCTCCTCAACGGACTGCTGGCGCGGCGGCAGACGAAGCACGAGGCCGCCGCGGACCAGGTGCCGCTGCTGGTGCAGTCGCTGACTGCCGTGGCCCAGGACGTGCGCGACATCAAGGCCGAACTGCGCGTGGTGAGCGAGCACGGCACGATGCTGAAGCTCATTGAGCTGCGACTCCGGGCCCTCGAGGACTGGATGGGCGCGGCGCGGCCCCAGCTCCACAACGTGGTGAACCACGTCACGCTGCTCCTGGGTGAGCGTGATGCCGGCCGCCAGCTCCAGCGCGCGGCCCAGACCGTCAACCCCAAGGACGTCGGGCCCACCCGGTGAGCCTCCTCCGCTTCGCCGCGCACGGCATCACCGCGTGCGCCGTCCTGGCACTGGCCGTGTGGCGCACCGGCGGGCCCGGTTCTCCTGCTGCGCCCCCGGAGTCACCCATGTCCGCCATCACGCAGCGCGCGTTGTTCCTGCAGCTCGTCCTCGCCCAGATGCATTCACCCTACCGGTGGGGCGCGAAGGGCTCCCGGCCGGACCCGAAGGGCCCCCGCCTCTTCGACTGCTCCGGGCTGGTGACGTGGTGCCTGCACCAGGTGGGCGGGCCCGACTGGCGCGCGACGCACAACACGGACCGGCTGTGGGATGCGTGCAAGCCGGTGGCGAGCGTGGCGGACCTCCAGCCCGGGGACCTGGTGCTGTACGGCAAGGCGGGCGACCCGGACCACGTGATGGTGTACGTGGGCGCGGGCGTGGTGGTGGGCGCCTCCGGAGGTGGCAGCACAACGCGCACCCTGGAGGACGCCGCGCGCGCTGACGCCAAGGTGAAGGCGTTCGCCAAGGTCGCGTACCGGAGCGACGTGCTGGGCTTCCGGCGCCCGCCGTTCGTCTCCTGACATGGGCCTGCCTCCGAAGTGCCGTCTGTGCGGCAAGCGCCTGGGCCACTGCAGCCACCCGCGATGGCTGCTGCGTCACGCGGCCAGCGCTTCCTCCGGACCCTGCCCTGCTCCGAGCGCCAGCAGTGCCTGAGCTTCCGCTGCGCGGTGTTCCTCTCGGGCCTCCGCCAGCCGTGTCCGTGCCGCCGGACTCCCGTCCATCCGGCGCATCGCCTGCTGCAAGGACAGCTCCGCGTCTCCCAGGCGCTGCGCCAGCGCCACCCGTTCCGGTATCGTCATGCCCAGCGCGGTGAGCAGGAGCCGTGCCGAACGGTGGTGTGACGTGGAGCTTGAAGGGGATGGCTGGAATGGGATTTTCTTCAGTCCAACGCCAGTGGAAGGGCACGGCGAGGTCGACGGTCGTCCCTTCTATTTTCGCGCTCGGTGGGAAGAATGGTCGCTCTCTATAACGGCTCCCGGAACGGAGCCGCTGGACATGCACTTCGGAATGCGCGACGGCTGGATCCATGAGGAGCGGTGGCCAGGCGGTAGCTGCGCCGCCGGCTACATGACCATGGAGGAGGTCCAGCAATGCATGGAGCGCGCAGTCGCGTTGTTCCGCAGCGGCCATCCAGGGAATAGGCCTGAGTGACGCGCCCGCCTACGGGGTCGCCCAGTCCTCTGGGGGCTGCCCACGCACGTCCGTGGTCGCCTCCCGGTCCGCCTCGCGCAGCGCATCGTCCACGAAGTGAGCGATGCGCTTCACGTTGGCTGGCAGCTTCCCGCCCGTCTCGCACGCCTCCGCGTGAAGGCTCGCCGCTGCGGCGGTGAGGTGCAGCTTCACGACGGGCATCCGACTGTAGGGCATGGCTTCCCTCCGCGCGGGAAGGTGCGCATGGGCACGAGGGGCGGCAACGACAACAAGCGCCCCTTCCTCCTGGTGCAGCTCACTCGTCGCACCAGGAGACGTGCCACATGTCCACGCCCAACCCCACGCCGTACACCCCGCCCGCCGACATCATCACCGCCGCCGAGAGCGCGCTGGCCACGGCCCGGCCCGACGAGCTCGGCCGCGCCACCGTGCTCTACACCACCTACTGCGGCGTCACCGGCGGGCGCTCCGCCGTGACGGGGGCCGAGCTGCCCCCGTTCGAGAAGTGCCCCCTGCTGGTGCGCGCCGCGTGGCTCGCGGTGGCCCTGGCGATCAACACCCCGGTCGCGTCCGTCGTGCCGCCCGGGCCCGTGGGCGCCCCGGTGGTGCCGCCCGGCCAGAAGCCGTCCGTCGGCCGCGCCGTCCACTACCAGGACGACGCCACCGTGTGCGCGGCGGACATCACCGCCGTCAACCCGGACGGCACGGTGGACCTGCTGGTGAAGCCCCCGCGGCTCCTCCCGTGGGCGGCCAGCAACGTGAGCGAGGCGCTCACCGGCGCGCCCCTGGACAACCACTGGAACTGGATGCCGCGCGTCTGAGCCGCCCCTTCTTCGTGGTGCTGTCCAACCCCCAGCAGGAGTAGCACCATGAAGAAGTCCCTCGTCCTGGCCGCGCTCGTCGCGGTCGTCCTCACCGCGCCGGTGGCTCTGGCCCAGGCCACCACCGGCGCCGGCAGCAGCATCCTCGACGCGCTGTTCACCCCCGCGAACATCGGCATCGGCCTGGGCATCATCGCCAGCGGCGTGGGCCTCTTCTTCGGGGGCAGCAGCTGGCTCACCACGCGGCGCAAGCGCATCGTCGCCACCGTGGCCTTCCACGCCTTCCACGTGGTGGAGGACATCGCCGCGCTCGACGAGTCCGAGAACGGCTTCGACAAGGCGGCCCGGGGGCTGGAGGTGGCGGACTCCTGGATGAAGGCCAACGGCTGGCGGCCCCTCAAGCCCTGGGAGCAGGCGGCGGTGAAGCTGGAGTTCAAGTCGCTGCACGGCGCGCAGTCGGCCGAGGTGAAGGTGCGCGCGGAGGCGATGGAGCTGGCGCTCGGAGCCATCGGCAGCGCCGCCGCGCTGGCTCCGGCCGTCGAGGTGGCCTCGGGCCCTTCGATGCCCCGCGGGTAGCAGTCGCCGCGGGGCTGTCGCGGGTGCTGAGCGACGTGCCGGTGCGCACCGGCTACCTGGAGGCCTCTGCCGGTGCCTCCTCCCTCACGGGCGCCTACGCGCGCCTGGAGGGCGGAGCACGGCTCCGGCAGGACCTGGGCCTCTTCGCCTTCGCGGAGGCCAACCAGCGGGAGCAGATGGCCGGCGCGGGCGCGCGTTGGACGTTCGGCTGGTGATGCGCAGCGGCCCACCCTGGGAGACCGGGGTGGGCCGTCGTACTTCGTGGAGTACCCGCGAAGCGAGCATGCTGGATGGCCGGGCGGGCGTGGGATGCCAACGCTGCCGGGCTGAGCCGTCAGCTTCCGCCTTCACACAGGCCTCGGGGCGGCCGTCGGTCGAGTAGGCTTACCTCCTTGGTGCCTGTGCGGGCGCCCCACGGACGACAAGACAGTGACTACTGTTCCCAACACCCAACTTTGGAGGGGTACATCTATGGAGTGGACGCGCATCAAGAGTGTAGGGGCCCCGGATGTTACGGGTTTCGATCCACGGACCAAGCAGCGGTTCATGCTTCGGGTCGATCTGAGCGCGTCGCCCGATGAGGAATGGCGCGCATGGTTCGGCCGGGGGCTCAACGTTCACTTCAGCTCCGACATGGAGGCCAATCCACCGAGTGTTGAGGGCTCAAGCATCATCATGAGCGCGCCGCAAGGCAGAGAGGACGAATACGTCAAGCACATCAACGACCGCATCGAGTCGACCAACGCCCTGTACGAACAGCAGGAACTCCCACGCCTCCAGGCGCAGCAACGACGGCAGGAAGAGCAGCGCCGTGCCGACGAGGAATCAGAGCGACTCCTCCTTGAGGCAAGGGAGCGTCTCAAGAAGTTGAAGTGACTCTGAGCCGCCAATGGCTGTGAGCGATTTGCTGCAAGGCCTCCGGGGGCCTACTAGCTGCAATCGCGCACCGGCCTGCGCACGCCGCCTGACTTAGTTCCGGTTTTGCCCCCTCGAATGAGGGCGAGAAACTGGAACCATCCCGGGCGCGAAGGTTCAGATCCGTTCTGACCCTTCCCCGACCGTCGGTCTTGCCGACGGTCGGCGCCCGGCGCCCCTTCTGTCCTTCCATGGACGACACGGCAGGTGGCCAGTGAGATGGGCGGCGCAGCGGGACGACGCGGAGCCGGCGGTGGCGCAGGCCCTCCAACTGGCAGGGTGGACGGTGGAGCGCGTCTCCGCCCCGGGCTTCCCGGATCTGCTGTGCTGCCGGCGCGGGCAGGTGGTGCTGCTGGAGGTGAAGTCGAAGGGCGGGCGGATGAAGCCGGCCCAGGTGGAACTCCACGCCCGTCTGCGCGCGGCCGGCGTCATCGTCGCCATCGTCACCACGCCGGAGGAAGCGCTGGCGGCGGTGCGCGGGGAGGTGACGCGCACGGCGCTGGACGTCCGGGCGGAGAAGCGCGGGCGCTCGCCGCGGGCCCGCGCGACGTCGGCGGTGAAGCCGGGCCAGGCGGAGGGTGTTGTCAGGCCGGCGCGGTAGCAGGAAAGACGACGGGCCCGACCGGGGAAGACGGTCGAGCCCGCTCAAGCCAGGAGCACCGGGAGAAGCACCGCTGGGGACGCCAGTATACCGCCCCTGCGCGCGTGCGCAGGGGCAGGAGTCCTCGATGCCCGCCTGTGCCCTTCGTCTTCATGTTGCCTCCAGCCCGACGCCCCCGCCCGGTCCGGCCCCCGTGC
>NZ_RAWD01000262.1:0-14257 GCF_003612065.1 Corallococcus sp. CA047B | reverse complement strand
CCCGCCGCCCCCTGTCCTGGCCGCGTCGGCGCCCGAGGCAGGGCCTCCCCCGGCGAGGGACGGGCGCGTCCTCGTCGTGGACGACAACGCGGACCTGCGCGCCTACCTGAAGAGCGTCCTGGAGCCCCACTTCGAGGTGGAGATGGCCGAGGACGGGCAGGCGGCGCTGGAGTCCCTGCGCCGCCGCGCGCCGGACGTGGTGGTGAGCGACGTGATGATGCCCAGGCTCGGCGGCTTCGGGCTCCTGCGGGCCATCCGGAGCGACCCCACGCTGCGCGCCACGCCGCTCATCCTGCTGTCCGCGCGCGCGGGCGAGGAGGCCTCGGTGGAGGGGCTGGAGGCGGGCGCGGATGACTACCTCGTCAAGCCCTTCAGCGGCCGCGAGCTGCTCGCGCGCGTCCAGACCCAGCTCACCATGTACCGGCTGCGAGGCGAGGCCGCGCTCCAACTGGGGCGTGAGCTGACGCTGAAGGAGGCCGTGCAGGCGCGGGATGACTTCCTCTCCGTCGCGAGCCACGAGCTGAAGACGCCGCTCACGGGCCTGAAGCTGCACCTGGAGATGCTCGAACGGATGCTGCCGGCCCCCGTGCGCGCCCAGGTCTCCGAGCGCCTGTCGAACACCCGCAAGCAGGCCCAGCGCATCGGCGCGCTGGTGGAGTCGCTGCTGGACGTGTCCCAGGTGGCGTCCGGACGGCTTCAGCTTCACCGCGAGCCCACGGAGGTGATGGCGCTGGTGGCGGACTGCCTCGCGCAGAGCCGCGAGGAGCTGGAGCGCGCGGGCTGCGCGCTCACGTTCGAGGCCCGGGGCCCGCTGCACGCGCAGGTGGATCCAGTGCGGCTGGAGCAACTGGTGCGCAACCTGCTGTCCAACGCGGCCCGCTACGGCGCGTCGCGGCCGGTGGAGCTACAACTGGGCGACGTCGGCACGCACCTGCGGCTCGCGGTGGTGGACCACGGCATGGGCGTGAGGCCGGAGGACCGCGAGCGCATTTTCGGGCGCTTCGAGCGGGCCGTCTCCGCCCGCCGCTTCGGGGGACTCGGGCTGGGGCTGTGGGTGGCCCGGCAGGTCGTGGAGGCCCACGGCGGCGGCATCGCCGTCACGGACACGCCCGGCGGCGGGGCCACCTTCACGGTCCTGCTGCCACGGCGCGCGGACTGAGCCGTCCGATATCGCGCGATGGCCGCTCCCGCGTGTGAAGCGGGACGGCGGTCGCGGAGGATGCAGGGAATCACACGCTTGCCGCCATGGCTGTCATTACGACCGGGCGCACACGGAAAAGCTTTCACCCGGTGAGGGAACTCCAGGTGCAAGCGTGCGGAAGGATTGCACCCTGGCTGTGGCATGGAGGGCGCAAGCACCTGCCTTCGCGCGGCGCGGATGTCGCGCGGGGGGAGTCCTCGCATGCGGAAGCTGCGGCTGGGCGAATGGCTGGTGCGTTGGGGACAGGTGACCAGCGAACAGGTTGACGCCGCCCTGGAGTACCAGAAGGGCTGGGGCTGCCCGTTGGGAGAAGCGCTGGTGGCGTTGGATCTGCTGGACGCGGACACGGTGCAGCGGGGCCTGTCGCGGCTGTTGGGGGTGCCCTTCGTGCGCGGTGAAGAGGTGCGCAAGGTTTCCCCGACGGTGGTGCGCATGGTTCCGCCCGCGGTGCTGCGCCGGCTGGCGGTGTTCCCGCTGCGCCTGTCCTTCCGTGGGGCCCGGGGTGAATTGCATGTGGCCACGCACCGGCCGCAGGACCTGGCGCTGATGGACGCGGTGGCGTTCGCCACGGGCCTCAAGGTGCACCCGGTGCTCGCGGTGCGGCAGGACATCGAGGACGCGCTCGACCGGCACGGGGTGACGGGCGGGGGCGGCATCGTCACCGGTGCCGAGCGGGCCATGAACCTGCCCTGGCAGGAGGACACGGACACCTTCCAGATCCTCCGGGGCATCGAGAGCTAGCCCTCCTGTCCGCGCGCCAGCGGAGCGGACGCGACAGGAGGACGCAGGGCTTGTCCGGCTGGCAGCAGCTGGACCCGACGACCGTGGTGCGCGTGGGAAGTAGATGCCCTTCGCTCCCAGGTTGTCAGGATGATGCCTATGCGCCAGAACCTCTTGTCGGTCCACGGCGCGGCTCTGCCGGTCGCGCCTGAACCCAACCATCTCGTCCTGGTGAACCCCCCTTCTTTGGAGGAGGTCACTTCGGAACAGGCATTCATCGAAGCGCGGGAGTGGCTGGACGCGCTGCACGCCCGGATGATGCAGGGGCCGGACGAAACCCTGCACCACGGCATGGCGTCCCTGCACGGGGGCCTCATCGAACGGCGGCGGCAGTGGAGTCCGGAGGTGTGGAAGCGCTTCTGCCAGGAGCTGGCGCGCAAGCACCCGATGCGCCCCTTCCTGCACCAGTGCCCCTTCACCCGGCACGCCTTCGAGCGTCCGCGCGGCTACGCGGGGGACGCGGCCCTCATCGACTACCTGTACATGGACCACGCGGCGGACGAGCTGCACGCGGGCCGTGAAATCTACCGGTACATGCACGGGCAGCCCTCCGCGGTCAGCGTGCGCGAGCGCCGGGCCCTGCTCGCACGGATGATGGACGAGACGGCGGAACTGCGGCCCGACGGGCGCATCCTGTCGGTGGCGTGCGGCCACCTGCGGGAGGCCGAGCAGTCGCGCGCGGTGGCGGAGCGCAGGCTCCAGGAGCTCATCGCGTTCGACCAGGACCCGGTGAGCCTGGCGGAGATCTCCCGCCTGCACCCGGACGGCATCGTGCGGCCGGTGTGCGGCTCCGTGCGCGCGCTGCTCGCCGGCAAGGTGACGTTCTCGGAGCTGGACTTCGTGTACTCGGCTGGCCTGTACGACTACCTGTCGGACTCCGTGGCCAGCCGCCTCACGTCGGTGTTCTTCCACATGCTGCGTCCGGGAGGCCGGCTGCTGGTGGCCAACTTCGCGGTGCATCCGCCGGAGACGGGCTACATGGAGGCCTTCATGGACTGGTGGCTCACCTACCGGGACGAGGACGGCATGCGCGGCCTGCTGGCGGAGACGCCGCTGGAGCAGGTGGCCAACGTGCGGCTGTTCCGCGACTCGCAGGACAACGTCATCTACCTGGAAGTGACGCGCCGGTAGTGTCCCTCCGCCCGCGCGCGCCCCTTCAGTGCATGGGCGCGCCGGAGCGGGGCAGGGTGACGGTGAAGGTGGAGCCCTTCTCCGGGGTGCTCGCGACGTCGATGCCGCCGCCCAGCGCCTGGACGATTTCGCGGACGATCCACAGCCCCAGCCCGAAGCCGCCGTAGTGGCGCACGGACACCGCGCGCTCGAAGCGCTCGAAGATGCGCGCCCGGTCCTCCTCCGCGATGCCGATGCCGTGGTCGCGCACCTGCAGGCGCACGCGGGTCGCGTCCCCATCCAGCGATATCTCCACGGGCTTGCCCGCGCCGTACTTCATCGCGTTGGTCAGGAGATTTCCCACCACCTGCTCCAGCCGCAGCGCGTCCCAGTGGCCCACGAGGCGGGGCTCGGTGGCGTGGAGTCTCACCTCGCACTCGGCGCGTGCCAGGGACTCGCGGCTGCGCTCCAGTTGTCCGCGCACCAGCGCCACCAGGTCCACGTCCTCGCGCTTGATGTGCAGCTGGCCCTGCGCGATGCGGGAGATGTCCAGCAGGTCGTTGACCAGCTTCCCCAACCGCTGCGTCTGGGAGTACGCGGACTCCAGCTTCGTGGACAGCTTCTCCGGGGCCATGGGCGCGCCCTTCGCCTTCGCCTGGAGCCCCTGGATGTGCAGCTGCAACGACGTGAGCGGCGTCTTCAGTTCGTGCGCGGCGATGGACAGGAAGTCGTCGCGGCGGCGCACCGCCTCCTGCTCTTCCCGGTAGAGCCGGCCCTGCTCCTCGGAGAGCGCGGCGATGCGCTCGAAGTTCTCCGCGTTCTCCAGCGCGGCGCCCGCGAGCACCGTCACGAAGGACGCCAGCCGCTCCTCGTCCTCGCCAAAGAGCGCGCCCACCTTGCGGTGGCTGGCCACGACGCACGCCACCGTCTTGCCGCGCACCTGCAATGGCGCGCACAAGAGGGAGCGCACGCCGAGCAGCTCCATGCTCTCGCTGATGCCGCCGGGCAGGCCCTGGCCCAGCACGGTGATGCGCCCCGTCTCCAGCGCGCGCGCCAGCGCGGTGCGGCTCAGGCCCTGCGTCTTCGCGTCCTCCTCCGACACCAGCGCGCGCGGGTCCACCACCGCGCAGCGCTCCGCGCGCAGCAGCTCCAGCATGGACACGCGCGCGGTCTCGAAGACGGCCTCGCGCGACAGGGCGGACGCGAGCCTTCGCCCCGACTCCAGCACGCGCGGGAAGCGGTCCACCAGCGACAGCGTGCCCACGCCGGACGTGCTGTCCGGCTCCGGGTGCATGCCGTCGTCCATGGCCTCCAGCTCGCGCGTGGCCACCTCCGTGTCGCGCGCTGACCCGGGCCAGCCCTGGGCCTCGCCCATCTCGCCCCGGGCCTTGAGCGTCAACGCGCGCTCCTGGCGCATCTCCAGCGCGTCGGCCACGCGCAGCGCTTCGCTCAGGAACTTCCGGGCCTGCTTGGGACGGCCCCGCAGCGCGGACAGCAGCCCGCGCTCGCGCAGCGCGTGGGGCAGGTTGTTGCGGTAGGTGCGCGCCACGGCGTGGGCCCGCTTCGCCACGGCCTCGGCTTCCGCGAGCAGGGCGTCCCGCCGCTTCGGGTTCAGGGGGCTGGCCTCCTGCGCGAGCTGCCGGCGCGCGGTGGCGAGCCAGGGGGTGATGGGCGCCACGTATTCCTGGCGCAGGTGCGCCTCCTCCACCACGCGCTCGGCGCGCTCCAGCACCTCCGCGGCGCGCGCCGGCTCCCCTTCGCGCAAGAGGCGCAGGGCCTCCGCCTGGAGCACGCCCGCGAAGGACTGCGGGTCGGTGGCGGTGGGCGCCGCCAGCTCCGTCTCCAGGAGCGCGGCGGGGATGCGGCCCCCGGTGGACTTGGCCCAGGCCTCCAGGCCCAGGCGCAGCGAGTACCGGTCCCCCAGCGTGAGCGCCGCCGCGTGCAGCTTCTGGCTCACCCCCGCGGCCTCCTTCAGGCGGCCCAGGCGGTAGAGCGACATGGCGATTTGAAAGGTGGCGTTGTTCACCTCCCACGGGTCGCCGGTGCGCTCCAGCAGGCGCACGGCCTCGCGGCACCGCTCGATGCACTCGCGGAAGCGCGACGAGGCATAGAGGGCCAGGCCATAGAAGTGCAGCGACTGGCCCTGGCCCCACACGTCGCCCAGTTGCTGGCGCAGGGCCAGGGACTTCTCCGCGTACGCATACGCGCGCTGGAACCAGGGCAGGGTGGTGAGCGCGGGCGAGTGCGCGGAGTACGCCTGCGCCAGCTCCGGCGTGGGCGGGTAGCGCTCCGCCAGGTTCATGTCGCGCAGGTGGGCCCACAGCACGGCGGCCCGGCCGCGCTGGTACCAGTAGCCGTACGCCAGCCGGCTGTAGAGGTTGACCGCGAGCAGGTCCTCCTCGCCGTCCTTCAGCGCCTTGCGACCCAGCCACAGGCGCGGCGCCAGGGTGTGCGCGGCCTGGGTGATGATCTCCCACGCGGCGCTCGCGCCGGTGGTGAGCGCGTCGGGCGGCACCCAGCGGCCCAGCAGCTTCAGGCCCTGTTCCAGATAGGCATTGGCCTGCACCGTCTGGCCGCGCTTGAAGGCGAGCTCTCCCAGGTGGCCCAGCGTGCGGCCCTGCTCCAGCCGGTCGCGCGCCAGCCGCTGCGCGGCTTCCAACTGGAGCTGGGCCTCGTCGTAGCGGCCGCGCATCATCAGCGCGGTGCCCAGGCCGGACGCGATGAGGTAGCGGGTGTGGGCATCCGCGCCCGCCGCGCCCCGCTCCGCGATGCGGTAGTTGAGCTCCGCGGTGTCCAGGGCGAAGCGCTGGCGTGCCTGCTCCGCGGCCACCAGCGCGTGGGGCAGGGCCTGGGACGGCTCTCCCGCCGCGTCGAAGTGGTAGGCCAGCTCGAAGGGGTCGGTGGGCACCGACTGCGCGGCGGCGCGCGCGGCCAGCCGGTGCAACTCCCGCCGCTCCTCCGGGGACAGCAGGTCCAACAGCACCTCGCGCAGCTTGTCGTGCACGAAGGTGGAGCGCGTGCCCTCCATCCACAGCATGTGCCGGCGGCGCGGCGGCTCCAGCGCGGTGTTGACGGCCTCCACGGGCGTGCCGGACAGGGCCGCCACCGAGCGCGCGTCGAACGCCTTGCCCAGCACGGCGCCCACGCTCAAGACGTGCAGGGACTCCGGGGGCAACAGCCGCAGGCGCCGCACGAGGAAGGTGGCCGCCTGCCGCGAGGAGCGCGCGTGCGCCATCGCCTCCGGCTGCACTTCCCAGCCGTCCGGGCCGGGCATGAGCACGCCGTCCTCCACCAGGCCGTGCAACACCGCGGACGCCATGAAGGGGTTGCCCTCCGACAGCCGCGTCACCAGCTCCACCGCCTCCGGGGGCAGCACGCCGGCCATGGACTCCGCGAGCAGCGCCACCTCCGCCGCGCCGAACGCGGACAGCTTGAGGTGCGCCCCCGGCGACAGCCGCCGCAGCGCGTGCCCGGGCAGGATGTCCTCGCTGCGGAAGGACACCAGCAGGAGCAGGCGCCCATCCGCCGCGCGCCGCCCCTGGCTCCAGGCCTCCAGCGCGCGCAGCGTGAGCGTGTCCGCCCACTGGCAGTCCTCCAGCACCACCACCGCGGGCGCGTCGGGGGTGCCCAGCGCGTTGAGCAGCGCGGTGAGGCACCAGACGCTGCGGCTCTCACTCAGCGACTCCGGCCCCAGGCCCTGCGTCTGGGGCTGCGGCATGCCGGGCGTCAGCACCTCCGTGAGGCGGGGCAGCACCGTGCACAGGCCCGCCTCCTGCCCGGAGAGCCGCTCGCGCAGCAGCACCCCCAGCGAGGGCTGCTCCCGGACCGCCCGCGCGATGCCCTCCGCCACGCCCGTGAAGAGCTGGAAGGGGCGCTGCGCGGCCTGGTCCTGCGCCTGTCCATGCAGCACCCACGCGCGCTGGCCGGTGGCGCGCGCGGAGAACTCCTCCAACAGCCGGCTCTTGCCGCCGCCGGACTCGCCCTCCACCACGACGGCGCGGGCGCCCTCGGTGCGCGCGAGCGACAGCTCTCGCTCCAGCGTGGCCAGCTCCTCGCGCCGGCCCACGAAGGACGGCTCGGTGAGGCTCTGGCGGTGGTCGTGCGCGCCGGTGACGAGCGCGGGCTCCGCTTCGCCCCGGGACAGCGCGGCCTCCAGCGCGTTCAGGTCCGCGAGCGCGGCCTCCGCGGACTGGTAGCGGTCGCGCGGGTCGGTCTGGCTGAGCCGGGCGATGAGCTCCTCCATCGCGAGCGGCACCTCCACGCCCACCATCCGCAGCCGGGGGTGCGCGGTGAGGTGCAGCCGCAGCACCTCGCCCACCGAATTGCCCTCCAGGGCGGGACGGCCCGCCAGCGCCTCGAAGAGCACCAGGCCCACCGCGTACAGGTCCGACGACGCCTCCACCGGCCGGTTGAGCAGCCCCGCCTGCTCCGGCGACAGGTAGCGCGCGGTGCCCACCGGCAAATCGCGCAGCGAAGGGTCCAGCCGCTCGCTGCGCGACAGGCCGAAGTCGGTGAGCCACGCGGCCGACAGCGGCTCGCCGCGCACCAGCATGTTGGACGGCTTCACGTCGCGGTGCAGGACGCCCTCGTGGTGCGCCTCCACCAGCGCCTCCAGCAGGCGCTGGCCCAGGATGATGGCCTCGGGCACGGACAGGGGGCCGCGCAGCAGGCGCGCCTCCAGCGTCTCCCCTTCAATCCACGGCGTGACCAGGTAGAGCAGCTCGTCGAAGGTGCCCAGGTGGCGCACGGGCACGAGCGCCTGGCCGTTCAGCCGCGACAGGACCTCCGCCTCATGCTCCAGGCGGTGGCGGGCGGTGGGCACGAAGGCGGACAGGGAGGTGACCTTCACCAGCACCCACTCGCGGGTGAGCAGGTCCAGCCCCTGCCAGGTGGAGATGCCCCGGCCCGCCTTCAGGCGCTGGCGCAATTCGTAGCGATTGCCCAGCCGCTGGCCCGGGTGTGCCTCCCCAGGGGTGTCGCCGGCCTGTTGGAAGCCTCCCGCCATTCATTGCCCTCGCGCGCCCCAACCTCGTCGCCCCGGTGTCGTGGACGGCCGGACGTCCCTCTTTCCACAACCTGGGTTGCCGCCCGGATCCCTGCCAGGGGGGAGCGCCACACGGGCTGCGTGCGGCGCTTGGGTCTTGAACAGTCGACACGTCCGCGCTTCCCTGCTTCATCCCCGGCGGCCCCCTGTCCGGCCGTGGAGCGGCCAGCCGGCCAGCGCCTCGCTTCGGGCCCTGACGTCAAGCGCGGAAGCCGCCCCTCGTGGGTTTCCACGAGGGCAGGCGTGAGGAAGTGCCCACTTTGGCCGCCCTGTCAGCAGCGAGCGTGCTACCGGCCAGCAGTGTTGCTGGAGGGGAAACGGAATGCCGCGCCGCGTTCAACGGGCGTGCTTGACTCCCCTGGAGCCCCGACGGAAAAGCCGGACAGTTCGGGCGGTCCGCCTTCCTCCCCCCCAGGCCGCCCAGGGAGCCCGGAATTGAAGCTCGCGACGCTCAAGGACGGAACCCGCGATGGTCGGCTCATCGTCGTCAAGCGGGACAACTCCGCCTACGCCCTGGCCACCAACGTGGCCCTGACGCTGCAAGCGGCATTGGATGACTGGGACGCGCGCGAGCCGCAGCTGCGCGCCCTGGCGCAGCAACTGGAATCCGACGCGGTGCAGAGCCGCCCCCTGGACGTGAAGGCGCTGCACGCGCCGCTGCCGCGCGCCTACGAATGGGTGGACGGCAGCGCGTACATCAACCACGTCCTCCTGGTGCGCAAGGCGCGCAACGCGGAGCCCCCCGCCACGCTGCGCACGGATCCGCTGGTGTACCAGGGCGGCTCCGGCGACTTCCTGGCGCCCACGCAGGACATCCCCCTGCGGGATGAGGCCTGGGGCCTGGATTTCGAGAGCGAGGTCTGCGTCGTGCTGGGCGACACGCCCATGGGCACGAAGGCGGAAGACGCGGGCAAGCACATCAAGCTGGTGATGATCGCCAACGACGTGTCGCTGCGAAACCTCATCCCGGAGGAGCTGGCCAAGGGCTTCGGCTTCTTCCAGAGCAAGCCGGCCACCGCGTTCGGCCCCTTCGCGCTGACGCCGGACGAGCTGGGGCCGGCGTGGCGGGAGGGCCGGGTGCACCTGCGCATGCGCAGCACGCTCAACGGCGAGCTGGTGGGGGACACCGACGCGGGCCCGGAGATGCACTTCTCCTTCCTGGACCTCATCCAGCACCTGACGCGCACGCGCGCGTTCACGGCGGGCACGGTGCTGGGCAGCGGCACGGTGTCCAACGAGGACCGCGCGCGGGGCATCTCCTGCCTCGCCGAGCGCCGGATGATTGAGACCATCGACGAGGGCAAGCCGAAGACGTCCTTCATGAAGCCCGGGGACACCATCGACATCGAGATGCTGGACGCCGAGGGCCACAGCCCCTTCGGCCGCATCTCCCAGACGGTGGTGAAGGTCCCATGAAGCACGTGCGCCTCCATGGCTACTGGCGCTCGTCCGCGTCATGGCGCGTGCGCATCGCGCTGAACTTGAAGGGCATCCCCTTCGAGTACCTGGCCGTGCACCTGGTGAAGGACGGGGGCGAGCAGCACCAGCCCGCCTACCGCGCCGTCAACCCGATGGGGCGCGTGCCCACGCTGGAGTGGACGGACGACGAGGGCCAGGAGCGCCGGCTGTCGGAGTCCATGGCCATCCTGGAGTACCTGGAGGAGCGCGGGGGCTCGCCCGCCCTCCTGCCCACGGATGCGTACCTCCGGGCGCGCACGCGGATGCTGGCGGAGATGGTGAACTCCGGCATCCAGCCGTTGCAGAACACGTCGGTGGCGCTGCGCGTCAAGGACGTGTTGAAGGGTGACGAGAAGGCCTGGGGCGCGCACTGGAACGTGCACGGGCTGACGTCCCTGGAGGCAGCGGTGCAGGCGACGGCGGGGCGTTATTGTGTGGGGGATGCCGTGTCGTTCGCGGACATCCTGCTGGTGCCCCAGCTCTACGGAGCCCGTCGGTTCGGGTTGGACCTGAAGCCCTTTCCCACGCTGCTGCGCATTGAAGCGGCGTGCAACGAACTTCCCGCCTTCCAGGCGGCGCAGCCGGACCGGCAGCCCGACGCGCAGCCGGCGTAGTCCCTACATCTTTCTCATCACGAGGAGTCAGCGACATGGCCAAGCAGGAATCGCTGGGCATCAAGGCCCTGGAGAGCATCCACTGGTACGTGCATGACCTGGAGCGGAGCCGCCAGTTCTACACGAAGGGGTTGGACTTCGCGGAGGTGGCGGTGTCCGGGCCGGAGCTGGACGCGCACGGCAAGCAGAAGTCGGCGCTGTTCCAGGCGGGTGAAATCGCGCTGGTGGTGAGCCAGCCGGTGGGTGAGGGTGGCCGGGCGTGGCGCTACCTGCGCAAGCACCCGGACGGCGTGGGGACGTTGAATTTCGAAGTGGAGGACGTGGAGAAGACGTTCAAGCTGCTGGAGTCGCGCGGCGCCACGTTCATCACGGAGATCCAGCGCTTCACGGACGCCGCGGGCGGCAAGCTGGCGTTCTTCTCCATCACCACGCCGTTCGGTGACACGACGTTCCGCTTCCTGCAGCGTGACAACTACAAGTCCATCTACCCGGGCTTCCAGGTGCATGCGCAGCCCAAGGGCGGCCAGAACAAGTATGGCTTTGGCCGGGTGGACCACGTCACGTCGAACTTCCAGACGATGAAGCCCATGCTCCTGTGGATGGAGCACGTGATGGGCTTCGAGCCCTTCTGGCACATCGAGTTCCACACCGAGGACGTGGCGTCGCAGCAGAAGCGGGACCACGGCAGCGGTCTGAAGTCGGATGTCATCTGGGATCCGAAGAGCGGCGTGAAGTTCGCGAACAACGAGCCCAAGTTCCCGTTCTTCAAGTCCAGCCAGATCAACGTCTTCAACGAGGACCACCGCGGTGACGGCGTGCAGCACCTGGCCATCACGGTGAAGGACATCCTGTCGTCGGTGAAGGACATGCGGCACAACGCGGGCATCCAGTTCATGCCCACGCCGGGCTCGTATTACGACGCGCTGCCGGAGCGCATCGAGCACCTGGGCATCAAGAAGATCGACGAGGACATCAACGTCCTGCGCGACCTGGAGATCCTCATCGATGGGGACAAGGAGCGCAGCTACATGCTCCAGATCTTCATGAAGGACGCGGCGAGCCTCTACAAGCAGCAGGACGCGGGCCCGTTCTTCTACGAAATCATCCAGCGCAAGGGTGACCAGGGCTTCGGCGGCGGCAACTTCCGCGCCCTGTTCGAGAGCATCGAGCGTCAGCAGAAGGCCGAAGGGCGCATCTAGGCTCAAGGGCCGACAGGCGTGGCCAGGGACTTGGGTTCCTGGCCACCCCGGGCGGCCACCCCCGTGAGATGAACCTCATCGAACCCATCATCCTCACGGGCGCGGTGCTGGGGAGCGTGGCGGGTGCGGTGTTGGGCTTCACGTCGGGAATCGGGTGGGGCGTGGGAGGCCTGCTGTTGGGCTCCGTGGTGGGCGCGCTGGCCTTCCCCCTCCTGCTCCTCGTCCTGGGAATGCTGTTCATCCTGGTGACGCAGGGGCCCCGCCAGGTGCTGAGCCTGTTTCGCGGAACCCCCGGCCCGAAACGCTAGGGCACTACCCGTCGCAGGTCACGTCGTACGCCGCGGTGCCGGTGCTGCCCGGGCTCAAGGGTGCGCAGGAGTCCATGCACTGGTAGTTCCAGCAGCCACACAGCTCGAAGTCCTCCGGCGTCTTCGCGAGCAACTTGCAGCGGTGATAGGCCCTTGCACAGAGTTCCGGGCACGGAGGAATGGCCGAGGCCTCCATCGCCTGCGCCGCGGGGGCTGCGCACGCGAGCTTGCACTCCGCGCGCTGGGAATCGCAGAGGGCCTGCGCCTCCCGCGTCCCGGCCTCGTTGATGCAGAGCTCATGGAGGAGGTCGCACCGGAACTCGCACGGCGGCGGACGCAGGGCCTGGCCCGTCACGTCGGAGTCCTGGGCCTCCGGCTCCACACCACCACAGGCCGCCAACAGCCCCACCGACAGCAGCCCCAGGAGAAGGGTCATCCGCATTTGAAGTGTCCTTGGAATGATTTGCAGGTTTGTAAAGCGTTCCAAGGATAGCATTGCCCATGCCCCCAAGGACAGACGGGGGAAGGGTGAAAGTGCGAGGCGTTGAGCGTCTGGCTTTACTGCCGGGTCAGCACGGCGGTGCACTCGGGCTGCGGCGTCTGGGGATTCGTATCCACGATGTCCCGGCAGAGGAGCTTCCGCCCCGACGACTCACGGTCCGTGAAGTTGCAGCTCCGGCTGAGGTAGGGACGCGCCTCTCCCCCGTCCGAGTCGAAGCGGCTGTAGTTCAGGCCCCAGAGCTCGCGGCCCAGGTAGCTCTCCCCGGAGGAGAGGCGGCTGCTGGGCATGCGGGGATTGACGTCGGTGGGAAGGCCCAGGCCCTCGTCCATCTCCGCGTAGGCCTCGCACGAGTCCTCTTCGGAGAACACCCGCAGGGTGCCCGCAGCGGAAGGTCCGCACGTGTTCTCCGTGACCGTATAGGTGACGGAGTCGTAGTCGTGGTTGCAGACGTCGGGGTCCGAGCACGCGACGGACAGGCACCCGAGCGCCAGGACAAGACCCTTCACTCCATGCCGCATGATGGCCTCCCCCGGTGCCACGCCATGGGCGGCGCGGCCGGGGGCCATCCTATCCGGCGGTGAAGGGCAGGGCAGCCACGGTGGCGGTGCCAGGGCCTTCCGCGAGCGTCAGCTCCGTGCCCGGCTCCAGCGAATCGCGGTGCACGTAGCCCAGCGCCACACGCTGTCCCTTCACCGGCGAGCGGACCACGCTGGTCACCCAGCCCACCTTCTTCTCACCCCGGCGCAGCTCCGTGCCGGGCGCCACGTCCGCGTCCCCGTGGCCCAGGAGCAGCCCCGCGAGCTGCCGGTTCATGCGCCCGCGGAAGGTGGCCCGCGCGATGACCTCCTGCCCGATGTAGCAGCCCTTGTTGTAGGAGATGGCGTGCGTGAGGTTCGCCTCCAGCGGGATGGTGGTGTCCACCATGTCCTGCCCGTAGCGCGGCACCCCCGCCTCCACCCGCAGCAGCTCCAGCGCGTCGAAACCCAGCGGCTTCAGCCCGTGCGCCGCACCCGCCTGTGCGAGCGCTGTCCACACCGCCTCCAGCCCCGCGCGCGGCACCAGCACGTCCACGCCGGACACCCCGCCCGGCAGCGCCGTCCCCAGGAGCCACACGTCCTGCCCGGCCACCACCGCCTGCCGGCTGGCCTGGGCCGGCAGCGCTTCGAAGGGGCCGGCGAGGACGGCGGCCAGCACCTGGGCCGTCCGGGGGCCGAGCAGCCGCAGCCAGCCGGACTCCGGGGTGCCGTCGTGCAGCTCCGCGTCCTCGGAGATGAGGTACTTGTCCAGGAACTCCCGCACCTTGGTGCCCAGGCCGGGCTCCACGTCCAGGATGAGGTCGCCCTCCCGCTTGAGGATGCGCGCGTCGCCCACCATGGCGCCCTTCACCGTGATGAAGGCGGCATAGGCGGCCGAGCCCACCGGGAGGTTCTTCACCTCCTGGGTGACCATGCCGTGGAGGAAGGAGGCGCGATCCTCCCCCGTTATCCGGAGGATTTCGCGGTAGGACGCATCGTGGAGTGCCACGGCGTCCCGCGCCGCGCCATACTCCGCGCCTACGTCTCCATACCCGGCCACCACTTCACGGCCGCCCACTGAAATGAAGCGGGCACCCACTTGCTCGTGAACAAAATGCAGCGACAGCGGTTCCATGCCCGTCGCTATATAGAGGCGAAGGAGCGATTGCCACGATGGATGTGAAGCAGCTTGCGGCCTTCCAGGGCTTCTCCCTGGAGAAGCTCCAGAAGCACACCGTCTTCCAGTCCGGTCGCTTCTTCCTCGACGTCTATTGTCTGGCCCCGGGCCAGTCGCAGAAGCCCCACCGGCACGCCACGTCCGACAAGGTGTATCTCGTGCTGGATGGCAGCTGCCGCTTCCGCATCGGCGATGAGGAAGCGACGCATGGCCCCGGTTCCACCCTTTTCGCCCCCGCGGGCTCCGAACACGGCGTCGTCAACGACGGCCCGGACAATGCCCGCCTCCTCGTCCTGATGACCCCGCCTCCGGAGCACGCATGAGCAAGAAGGCCCCGACCCCGGCCGCC
>NZ_RAWD01000261.1:0-14285 GCF_003612065.1 Corallococcus sp. CA047B | reverse complement strand
CCGCCGGGAAGTCATCCGCCGGGCCCCGCGCCACGCAGCAGGCGGTGCGCGTGCTCGCCGGAAGCCCGCGCATCACCGGCACCGTGAGCAACGAGCACGGCCCCGTGGCGGGCGTGCGCGTGTCCGCGTCGCGCGCCGAGCCGGGAGAGACGCTGTCGGAGCTGCCCTGCCCCGCCGATGCCACGGTGTCGTCCGGCCCCCGCGAGCGTCCCCTCCAGTGGACGGACTGCGGCCCCCGGCTCATCGGGGAGATCCAGGCGCGGGTCGCCGCACGTGAAGGGGAAGCGCGCGTGCTCGCGGAGACGACCACCGCGGAGGACGGCACCTTCGTGCTCGACGGGCTCACCGAGGGCGCCGTCACGCTCTGGGCCCTGGGGGAAGCGGGCGCGGCGAAGCAGCGCGACATCGCCACGGGAAGTCAGGACGTGGCGTTGCTCCTCGAAGAGGGCGTCGTGTTCAAGGGCGTCGTCCAGATGAAGGGCGATGCGGGTCCCATCGCCGGGGCGCGCGTCACCGTGTTCTCCCGGCAGCACACGCGCTTCTTCGATGCGCTCACCGACGCCAACGGCCAATTCCGCGTGGGCCCCCTGCCCGACACGGCCTACGCCGTCCTCATCACCGCGGAGGGCTGGACCTCCCTCTTCTTCAGGAATGCCCGTGCGCTCGAGTTCGAGGTCCTGTGGCTGGAGCGGCCCGTGCGCGTCACGGGCCGGGTGGTGTCCGCCCAGGGCACTCCCGCGCCAGGGGTCGACGTGATGTTGACCTCGTCGCTGCTGGACCCGGAGCAGCACTTCACCCAGACGGATGCCACGGGACGCTTCACCTTCGAATCCGCGCATCCGCCTCCGCACACGCTCTTCGCCCAGACGCCTTCGCGGGATGCCTTCGCCTCCTTCCAGTCCAAGGAGGATGACCCTCCGGTGGAGCCCGTGCTCCAACTGGAGCCCGCGGTGTTCCTGCAAGGCACCGTGCGGGATGACACGGGGAAGTCCATCGCGGAGGCTCGCGTGACGGCCCGCGCCGACGTCACGGGGGCGATTCCCTCCGGGGAGAGGGTCGCCGTGACCGACGCAGCGGGCCACTACCGGCTGGGCCCCCTGGTGACCGGTCCCCACAGGCTGGCCGTCCAGGCGGCGCACCACCTGGACCTTCCGCGCGATGAACGTCCCATCGACGCACGGATGGGACCGCTCGACTTCACGCTGAAGCGCGCCGTGTCGGTGGAGGGAATCCTCGTCGACACGGAAGGCAGCCCGCTTCCCGGACGGCAGGTGTCGCTGCGCAGGGGCACGGTGTCCCGGCGGGACCACGGTCGGGAGGAAGAGACCGTCACCACGGACGAGGCCGGAGGCTTCGTGGTGGACGCCAGGAGAGAGGGCGAAGGAGCGCTCTTCCTCGAAGAGGATGACCTCGTCACCGAGCAGATTGAGGTGCGCATTCCCTCTCGCGACGTGCGGTTCGTCGTGCGTCGGGGTGGAGAGGTGTCCGGCACCCTCCTGAGCGCGAAGGGAGCGCCCCTGGAGGGCATCGGCGTGTCCCTGTCGAGCACCGGGAAGCTCGACATCGATGGCCGCTACGACACCACGGATGAGCAGGGACGGTTCACGCTGCGGGGCATCCCTTCCGGCCACTTCATGGTGGAAGCGGCCTTCCAGACCGACGCGCTGGAGGAGATCACGACGCAGCCCGTGGAGGTCGTGGAGGGCGAAACCGTGGACGTCACCCTGCGCTTCCCGGAAGGCCGGACGGTGTCCGGCATCGCCGTGGACCCCGCGGGCCATCCCCTGGAAGGGGTCCTGGTCCGAGCCTCCCTCCCCTCCGAGGACATCCCGAGCTGGCGACAGGGGCGCGGGTTCTGCGGGAACAGCCTGCCGGAGGGCGTTCGCACGGACAAGGAGGGCCGCTTCGTCCTGAAACACCTGAGCGCGCCCCGCTACGAGGTGTTCGTGTCGCGCGAGGGCCACGTCTTTGATCCGGTCCGCTCCCAGGGGGGAACGGCCGTGAAGGAGGACTGGCGGATTGGAGCGGAGGCCCGCGAGCTGCGACTGGTGCTCAAGCCCAAAGCCCGCCTCCGGGGCCGGATCGTCGACGAGGGAGGCCAGCCCGTCACGTCCTTCTCGGTGAACGGAAGCGAGGTGACGTCCACGGACGGCACCTTCGCGGAGCCCGTGGAGCCGGACGACGTCCGGAAACTCGTGGTGCGAGCCATGGACTTCGCGCCCCTGGAGCGAGCCCTTACGCCCCCGGACGAAGGCGACCTGGACGTGGGCACCCTCACGCTGTCACGAGGCAGGACCGTGCGGGGCGTGCTGCACGACGCCCGGACGGGGACCCCGTTCACCGCCCGCGAAGCCACGGCCACCCGCCCGCAGGTCCACGTCCGGATTGAAGGAACAGGGCCGGAGGACTCCCGTCGCGCCCTGGATGTACGCTGGGTGGTCCCGGCCGAGGACGGGACGCTCCTGTTGGAGCGCCTGCCCGCCACCGCCCTCACGCTCCGGCTGGAGGTGGACGGCTACCTGCCACTTCAGCGGACGCTGGCGGCGGGAGCGCGGACCTTCACGGACGTGCTGGACCCTGGCGCATCGGTGGAGGTCCAGGTGCGGGACACCCGGGGACAGCCCCTTGCCGCGACCGTCACCTTCGTGGATGCGGAGGGGACTTCGCACCTCCACGTGGCGCCTCAGGGGACGGCGCGGGTGCAGGGCCTGCCCCCGGGCCTCTACTGGATGCAGGTCGAGCCACTCGACGAGGACCGCGAGGAGCGCTTTCGTCCCCAGCCCCTGCGGATTCCCGCGAGCGGCCCGGTGGCGGTCACGCTCGAAGCCTTGAAGGAAGGCAGCACCCTCCACCTGCGCCTGGAGGACGACATCGAGCTCGCCCTGTTGGTTCCAGGCCCGATGCCCTTCCCGGAGTCTCACCAGGCCGCGGCCTGGCTGCAGCAGAAATCCCATCCCGTGCAGTGGAGGGACGGCCCGCCGAAGGTCGCCACGTTCCAACACCTCCCGGCGGGCCGCTACACCCTCTTCGCCATGGGTACGAACGGCGAGCAACTCCACCGCGAGGAATTGGAAGTCTCAGCGACGGGTGAGCACTCGCGCGACGTGCGCGCGGTGTGGCGTCCCATCGGGCCCTGAGGCAAGCGGCCCGACGGGCACCTGGCTCAGGGGAAGAACGCGCTCCGGTCACACGTCAGGCTGCCGCCCGCGCGGTAGAGCAGGTCCTGGTAGACGATGGTGTTGCTGATGGGGGACGCGCTCGTCACCGTGGCCACGGTGACGCCGCCGCGCACCGCCCGGAAGCGCGGCGTGCCCTCCCGCAGGGGGATGCGGAAGGACTGGATGCCCGCGCCCACGTCCTTGCGTTGCACCGTGCCCGCCACCTCGATCTCGAGCGTCGCGGGCGCGGTGAGGAACGCCAGCAATTCAATCTCGTTCGCGGGCGGCGCGCCGTTCTTCACCTGGTAGACGGCGCGCTGCTTCGTCAGGTCTGGAGACGCGGTGGTCGCCTGGTTCCGGTGGAAGTAATACACCGCGTCCCGGACGATGGCCGGCTGCACGCCCGTCTTGAACCACGCCGTGTAGTAGGCCGTCAGGTCGAACGGGGCCCACTGCGTGCCGCTGGACGGCGAGAACTCCGTGGCCTCCGAATAGTCATTCCAGGTGATGAGCTGCACCCAGTCCGCGCCGCCCGCGATGGCCGCGTCCCACAGCGCCAGCAGCGCCTGGGAGTTGTTCGCCTCCGTGTAGATGAGGTCCTTGGGCCGCGAGTCCTGCACCGCCAGGGGCGCCATCCACTTCAAGCCCATGCCGTGCGCGGTGCCCGGGTTCGTCTTCTGCCCCGCCGCGCCCGACAGCGTGCGCGAGCCCCAGGTGGACGTGCCGTACAGGGGCACCTGCGCCTTCAGGCTCGTCGTCGCCGCCGCCCACGGCGACACGTACACCGGCCACAGCGCGGACGGGATGCCGCGCGCGGCCAGGGCCTGGAGCGTGGAGGCCCACCACTGCGGCGTGCGCCGGTCCGCGGCGAACGGCGACAGCAGCAGCCGCCCGTCGTCCAGGTGGTACGTCGCCGGGTGCGCCGCCACCGACGCGATGGAGTCCACGAAGGCGGTTTGCGCCTCCGCGTCCGTGCCCTGGTACGTGGACGTCATGTCCGGCATCAGCACGATGCGGAAGCCCGGGTCCACGGCGCTCGCGGCGTCCAGCAGCTTGAGCAGTCGCGTCCAGTGCGTGCCCTGATGGTTGAGGATGTCGTAGGTGAAGCCGTCCAGGCCCAGCGCGGATGCGCGCCGCACCTCCACCTCGAAGTTCGCGCGCTCGAAGTCCACGCCCGCCGCGCGGGGAGGCTGCGCAAGGGGGCGCTGCTTGAGCAGGCCGCCGCAGTAGGCGAACTTGGAGTTCTCCCCCGTGGGCTGCAGGTAGTTGCGCGCGTAGTAGTCGACCGCCGGGTCCTTGTTGTCGAGCGACAGCGGATAGGGCGAGAAGTAGTGCGCGAAGACCTTCTTCGGTGACGCACGCAGCGACGACAGCGAAGGCAGGTCCAGCGCGAAGCACGGCGTGGGCTGGGACGCCACGGTCGCGCTCAGCTCCAGGTCGAAGCCCAGATCGGAGGAGTTGAGCGTGGACTGGTGCACCTCCACCGCCAGCACGTTGGTGCCTGACACGAGCGAGCCCAGCGCGATGGAGGCGGTCAACCATGCCGTCTCATCCACCCCCGCGATGACCAGGGGCGCCAGCGTCGTGGGCGTCACCGTGCCCGAGGGCAGGTTGGTGCGGAAGACCTCCGTGCCGTTCAGGTACACGATGGCGCCGTCATCCCGCAGCAGCCGCAGCACGCCCGCGCTCACCCGCGACACATCCGCCACGGTGAAGCTCTTGCGAAACCACGTCGTCACATGGCGGGCAGAAGCATTGGGGCCGTAGGACACCACGGTCGCCTCGTCCCCGTCGCCGTAGCCCAACTGCGCGGCCCCCTGCGACCACGCCGCGTCGGCGTACGCCACCGTCTTCCACTGCGCGCCCGGATCCACGCCGGTGTCCCGGTACTTCCACACGCTGCCCGCGGCCACCAGCGTGGTGGAGGTTCCCACCGCCGCCTGCGAGGCCTCGGAGACCCGCGCCTCTGACGGGACGGGCCCGGAAGGCTCGGCGGGACCACAGCCACCGACCAGGGCGACCCACAGCGAAAGACATCCCACGCGAACGGAGGGTGACGACAGCAACGAAGACATGGAGCCTCGGGGGAGGGGCGAAAAAGACAGACAGGGACCGCCTGCCCTTTATCTTCCCGAGGCATCAGGATGTTTCGGCGGAACCCTGAATCTCCGTTCTTTCCAGTATTGACAGTGTTTTACATCCGATGCGACACGGGCCGCCCTCCCCAGGGGAAGGACGGCCCGAGACGGCTCAAGCGTCAGCGCGACGGACTACCGGACGAAGTCCCACGCATCCGCCCAGGCGATGCCCGTGCCCGGCGCGTAGTAGGACGCCACGCCCTGGCACCAGCCGGAGTACGGGAAGGGCTTGCAGCGGTAGAGGTGCGAATCCGTGCCCTCCACCAGCGTGCCGGCGGTGTAGCTGGAGAGGCCGGCGGGGTACTTGTACTGGGCTGTCGGGCCGCTGCCGCCGTCGGTGCCACCGTCGGAGCCGCCACCGGGCGCCGGCTTCTCGATGTCGACCTGGAACGTGTAGCCCGTCTCCTTCGCGTACACGCGGTTGGCCAGCGCGTCCTGGGCCGGGGTGATGCTGCCCGTCGTCTGGAGCACGCCCACCTGCACGCGGCTGGAGACGGCGTTCACCTGCTGCGCCAGCCGGTAGACCCACGTGGCGGCCGGGGTGGCGGCATCCAGCAGCAGCGGGTGGGACTCCGCGTCGCGGCCCGCGCTGTCGAAGAGGCGGAACGTCACCTTGCTGCCCTTGGCCAGGTCCTCGCGGGCCTGCACCTGGCCCAATTCCTTCCACGACACCGGCGGGGGCGGCGTGTTGCTGAACTTCACGTCGGTGCAGGCGTAGAAGGCCTCCGGGCTGTCCGCGCGCTGCCAGATGGCGAAGATGACGTGCGAGCCCGACTTGCCCGACGGGAAGGGGCAGTTGAGGCGGTAGCGGTTGTTCGTCGCGGACACGTTGGTGACGTTGCAGAAGGGCGCCGCGTCCAGGTCCGACCACTTCAGGGGCAGCGCCGGGTTGTAGCCTTCCTTCGTCGCGAAGAGCTGGAAGTAGCCCGTGGCGTGCACCGCGGTGGCGTGGAAGACGAACTCGAACTTGCCGCTGGCGTCCGGGGTGATGAGCGTGGACGGCCAGTCCGTGCGCGCCAGGTCCAACCCCTTGTGACTCTCATTGGCGGCGCTGCACAGCTTGCCGTCGGGGATGATCTCCCGGTGCCGGCCATTGGCGGCGCCCTGCCGGACACCGTTCCAGTCATACAGCGCCTGCGTGCCACCGGCCTGGACCGCGGCCTTGCAGGCAGCGGATTTGGGACTCTCCGGCCCTTCCTTGAAACAGCCGTACACGCGGCTGATGGGAACTTCCATGGAGCCGTGCGCCGCCGCCAGGCTGGCGGACAGCAGGGAGACCACGGCAAGCGACGATGCGAGCGCCTTCTGGATTCCTGCGAACATCCCTACCTCCTTCTGTTCAATCCAGAGGGAGGCGGGGCGGAATCATTTCGGGTCAAAGCCGGGCGCGGAAAAAACCAGGGTGTCTCTTCCGCGCCCGCCTGCTGCGTGTCTCAGGCCACCAGCTCCGTCAGCAGACCCTTCGGCATGGACGGGTCGCCGAAGTCGTCCAGGGGGCCGCCCGCCGCGTTGCGCACGCCCACCGCGGTGCCAATGGTGTTGAGCAGCTTGTTGAGGTTGGGATTGCCGCCGCCGGACGCCGTCACCGCCACGCCCTGCTTGAGGTAGCCATTGCAGCTGCCCGCCAGGATGAAGGGGATGTTGTGCGCCGAGTGCGCCGGCCCGTTGCCCAGGTCGTTGAACCAGACGGACACGCCCTGGTCGACCAGCTTCTTGCCATCCGGCAGCGCATAGGCCGCCAGCCGGTCCAGCAGGTAGTTGAACGTCTGCGCGAACTGCGCATCCACGCGCGAGTGCAGCACGTCCGAGCCCGCGATGACGCCGCCCGATGCGTCGTGCGACAGCCGGCGGTGGGAGATGAAGTGGAAGTTCTCCATCAACTGCTTCGTCGTCGGGTCCCGGTAGCGCGTGGCGCTGTCGTTGCCGTTGCCCACCTGGATGGCCACCGAGCGCGTGGTGCCGCACGCCACCGCGAGCACCGCGATGTCCATGTGCAACCGCACCGTGGCCAGCACCTCGTCACCGTCCGTGCTGTTGTAGCCGGGCGCCTGCTGCTGCAGCCGCAGCTCCTCGTCCGCGCGGGCGCGGCACGTCAACGCCACCTCCAGGTCGCGCACGTTGGACAGGTGCAGGTCCAGGCGCTCGTGGTCCGTGCGGCTCAGCTCCGGCCGCGACTGGAGCGCCTTGAGCTGTCCGGACACCAGGTCGTTGATGCTCTTCTGGCGCACGAGCATCGCCTCGCGCGCCTCCGGCGTGAGGCCTCCGGGGCCGCCCACCATCGTCTGGTAGGCCACCCACGGGTCATGCAGCGCGGCCCGTCGCGACGCGCTGCCCCGGTGGGAGATGCACGGGCCGCCCAACCAGCCGCCGGCCTGCCCCGCGTAGAGGTAGAGCGAGTCGCGCTTCTGCGGGTTCAGCTCGCGGCCGATGCGGTGGTCCAGCGATTCGCCGGACGCCTCGGAGTCACCGCCCACGCCCTCCACGGCGGGGCCGCGCGCGGTGAGGGCCTGGAACGCGCCGCGCGCATGGCCATCCCCGTAGTTGTAGTCCTTCATGTTGATGTTGCGCACCACCAGCAGGCGGGCGCGGTGGTCGGCCAGCTCCACCAGCGACTTGCCCGCGAGCGTCGTCGTGGTGAGGTTGCCCAGGGGCTCCGGCCAGAAGCGCTCCGGCTCGGTGCCGATCTCCGACGTGCTCTGCGCGCTGGCGACACCATCCGCCTGGCGCAGGAAGATGGCGAAGGGCAGCGCCCCGGGCTCCGCCGCCTGGGCCTTGCGGGGCAGGAGCCCCTCCAGCACCGGCAGTCCCAACATGGCCCCACCCAGGCCCTGCAACACGCGTCGACGGCTCAGTTTCACGGCAGCTCCTCCGGGTGGCGGTTCACGAAGCCCACGCCCGTGACGACTTCGACGACCAGGTCCACGACGGACAGCTCCCCCGTCCGCGACAGCTTGCCCAACCGCGACACCAGCGCGGCGTCCTCCGGGGCCGCCGGGCGTCCGCTCAGATACTCCACCCAGTGGCGCGCGTAGCACTCGTGCACCGCCTGCGTGCTGGCGAGCGTGTCCGACAACTGCACCGCGTCGCGCACGGAGATCTTCTCCCCGCCGATGGACGGCGACGACGTGGCGTCCACCGGGTGCCCGTTGTCCGTGGTGCGGAAGCCGCCCACGGCGTCGAAGTTCTCGAAGGGGAAGCCCAGCGGGTTGATGAGGTTCGAATGGCACGACGCGCACACCGTGCCGGGGGCCTCCGTGTGGGAGGTGACGACCTCGCGGTTGGTGCGGCCATTGGGCGCGGGCAGCGCGGGGATGTTGGCCGGCGGCGCGCCAATCTTCTGGCACAGCAGGTGCTCCGACAGGAACACGCCCCGGTGGATGGGGTCCGGGTCCAACGACGTCGCGTGCGAAGCGAGGAAGCCCACCTGCGTGAGCACGCCCCGGCGCTGCGTCGCGTCCAGCGTGGCCGGCACGAAGTCCGCGGTGAACGTCCCGGTGAGGCCGTAGATGCGCGCCAGCTCGTCGTTGACGAAGGTGTCGCGCGACGTGAGCAGGTCGGAGAAGCGCCCCTCCCGCTTGAAGACGACGTCCTCCACGAAGAGCGCGTTCTCCTTCGCCGCGGACTCGGACAGCTTCGCGGTGACGGTGGGGAAGCGCGTGGTGTTGGGCCGGATGCTCGCGTAGCGGGGCACGTCGAAGACGACCTGGTGGTAGGCCCCCACCACGCCGCGCGCCCGCGCGTCCTTCAGCATCCGCCGCGCCTGCTCCGCCACGCCCTCGCGCTTCACCAGCGCGCCCTCGCGGGCCGCGGTGAACAGCGCCTCGTCCGGCATGGAGTCCCAGAGCGCGTAGCTCAACCGCGACGCCACCTCGTAGGCGTCCAGCGGCACCTTGCCGTCCGTCGCCTGGGTGCTCTTCTCCACGCGGTAGAGGAACAGGGGCGACTGGAGGAAGCCCTCCATCACCAGCCGCAGGCCCGCCTGGAACGGGGCCATGGTCGCGTAGGCCGTGGGGCCCTTGCGGTACAGGACGAGGTAGGACTCCACCTCGGAGGCCGTCAGCGGCCGGCGGTGCGCCCGCAGGCCGAAGGACTCCACGAACGCCTTCGCGCGCGCCTCGTCCGTGTTGGTGCCGGGGGGCAAGAGCTTCCCCAGCTTCGTCGCGTCCGTAGCCACCTGCCCGGCCAGGTCCGCCGCCGCGCGCTGGTACGCGCCCCACAGGGCCTCGTCCACCGACAGGGCGCGGGCGTCGTTGTCGAAGAGGAAGCCGCTCTGGGACGGATCCGCGCGGAAGCCCTGCGCCAGCGCCGTGGGCGCCGCGTCCAGCTTCAGCAGCTCCTTCACGCTGGCCACCCACTGCGGGTGCGTCAGCCGAGCGACGCGCACCGACCGCGCCGGCTGCTCCACCCCCGCGGGCGGATTGTTCGTACCGCCCGGGCCCGGATTGCCGCCCGGCCCGGGGCCACTGGGCTTCGCCGCATCCAGGATCTGGCCTTCACAGGCCCCCAGCAGTCCTACGGAGACGGCCAGCAGCGCCGGACTCCACCATCGTCGTCTTCGCGCCATCGAGCGAGCGCCTCCGTTCATTGGTGCTCATCCCAATGAGGAGACGTTCGAAAGTCAATCCGTACACCGGACAAACCCGACAGCCCCGTCACGTCGACATTGAAAACAAATGTCAACACCGCATGCGGGGCAGCTAACCGGGGATGAGGAAGCGCGCGATGACGCGCTTGAGGCCCACATCTCCGCCGAACTCCACCGTCACCTTGGCGTTGGGGCCGCTGCCATCCGTGGAGATGATCCGCCCGGATCCGAACTGCTCATGGCGCACGCGCATGCCGCGCACGTCGCCGCTCACGGCCTCCATGTCGGAGGCCTGCGAATAGCTGTGGTCCACGCGCGGGCCGGTTTCGTCCTCGTCCCACGCGCGACGGCGTGGGGCCATGGCGGCGGGGCGCGGCGGCGGGGGCAGGTCGTTCTCCTTGAAGCCGAACAGCGCCTGCGGCACGTCCGCCAGGAAGCGGCTGGGCGGGTTGTACTTGAGCTCACCGAAGAGGGAGCGGCACTGCGCAAGGCTCACGAAGAGCCGCTTGCGCGCGCGGGTGAAGCCCACGTAGCAGAGCCTGCGCTCCTCGGCCATCTCCTCGCCGCTGTCCGGTTCGGCGCTCTTGAGCGCGCGCGAGTGCGGGAAGACGCCGTCCTCCATGCCGGTGAGGAACACCGCGTCGAACTCCAGGCCCTTGGCCGCGTGCAGCGTCATCAGCGCCACCCGGCCGTCGCCCACCTCCGCGTCCGCGTCGCCCACCAGGCTGATCTGCTCCAGGAACGCCTGCAAAGAGGGCACGTCCGCGGTGAGGGGCGCGGAGTCCACGCCCTCCGGCGCAGCCTCCTCGCGCGCTTCAATCGCCATGGCCATCGCCACGGAGTCGGAGGCGCGCTTCAGGTCGAACTCCTGCGCGGCGCCCAACAGTTCGCGAAGGTTCTCCGCCCGGGTGGTGGACTCCTCGCTGCCGTCGGCGACGAGCGTCTCCACGAGCTTCGTCTCCTTGAGCATCTGGTCCACCGCGCCCGCCGCGTCCTTCGCCGTCTGGGCGAACGCGTTGAGCGACACCAGGAGCTGGTGGAAGCCGCCCAGCCGCTTCTGCGCCGCGCTGTTGAGGGCGGGGATGCGCTGGCGCTCAGCCAGGGCCTCGAAGAGGCTCAGGCCCTCCTGGACGGCGAAGTCCTTCAGCCGCTCCTCGGTGGTGCCGCCAATGCCGCGCGCCGGGACGTTGAGCACGCGCTCCAGGTCCGCGTCCGAGCGCGGGTTCACCATCAGCCGCAGGTACGCGGCCGCGTCGCGCACCTCCGCGCGGTCATAGAAGCTGCGTCCGCTCACCAGCGTGTACGGCACGCGCGCCAGCCGCAGCGCTTCTTCCAGCACGCGGCTCTGCGCGTTGGTCCGGTAGAACACCGCCATGCTGGCGAACTTGATGAAGCCCTCGCGCTGGAGGGCGAGGATGCGCCGGGCGACCTCCTGCCCCTCCGCCCGTTCATCGCGGTGGAGCATCAGCTCCAGGTTCTCGCCCTTGGGCCGCTCGCTCCAGAGCTTCTTCTCCAGCCGGCGCGAGTTCTTGGAGATGACCTCGTGCGCGGCGGTGAGGATGTTCTGGTCGGAGCGGTAGTTCTGCTCCAGGCGCACCACCCGGGCGCCCGGGTACTGCTTGGGGAACTCCAGGATGTTCTGCACGTCCGCGCCGCGCCAGCGGTAGATGGACTGGTCGTCGTCACCCACCACCACCAGGTTCGAGGACGGCGGCGGGGCCAGCTGCCGCAAGAGCGCGTACTGCACGGGGTTCGTGTCCTGGAACTCGTCCACCAGCACGTGCGTGAAGCGCGTGCGGTAGCGCTCCAGCACGTCCGGTCGGTCGTGGAAGAGCTTCACCAGGAGCAGCAGCAGGTCCCCGAAGTCCACCGCGTTCGCCGCGCGCAAGAGGCGCTGGTAGGCCCGGTACACGCGCTGCACGGTGGCGCCCTTCACGTCATCCGGACCCGACAGGCGCATGTCGTCCGGCAGGCGCGCGGCGTTCTTCTCCTGGTCGATGCGGTTCAGGATTTCGCGCGGCTGCATCATGGATTCGATGCCGGCGTCGCGCATGGCGCGCTTGACGACGTTGAGCTGATCTCCGTCGTCGTAGATGACGAACGACCGGGTCAGCTCCACGTGCTCCGCCTCGCGGCGGAGGATCATCGCGGAGGCCGAGTGGAACGTGCTCACCACCAGCTCATTCGCCTGCGCGCCCATCAGGGCGAAGAGGCGGTCGCGCATCTCGCGCGCGGCCTTGTTGGTGAACGTGACGGCCAGGATGCGCCAGGGGAAGACGTGGCGCACCTTCACCAGGTGGGCGACCCGGCGGGTGATGACGCGCGTCTTGCCGCTGCCGGCGCCCGACAGCACCAGGAGCGGGCCGTCGCCATGGAGCACGGCGTCCGCCTGGGGCGGATTGAGGTCTTCGAGGAGGGCGGATTCGTGCGGGTTCACGGGGGTTTCCACGGACGGAAGAACCCCGTCTTCTAACGTCTTTCGCCCGCCCGTGTGGGGTCTTCCGCCGCCCCCGCCGCACGCCGGGCCGTCCGCTCCCAGGACGGGCAGGAAGCGTGGGATATAAGAAGGGGAGCCCCCCATGTCCGACACCCTTTCGTCCCCCCCTTCCCAGGCCCAGTTGGACCGCTTCGCGGAAGGCTTCAACCAGAGTCTCACCCTGCGTCACTTCGGCGCCCGGATGTCCTTTCCGGAAGGCCGCAAGGTCGTCGTCACCCTCCCGGAAGTGAAGCCCGAACACCGGGGCGGCCTGGGCACCTCCGCCGTCAACGGCGGCATGCTCGCGGCCCTGTTCGACCTGGCCATCGGGTGCACCCCGGCGCTCCGGGACCCCACCCGCCGCTGCGCCACCATGCAGCTGTCCATGAGCTTCGAGCGCCCCGCCACCGGCGACAGCCTCCACGTGGAGGCCGTCATCGACCACGGCGGGCCCACCACCGTCTTCGCGTCCGCCCGCCTGCTCGACAGCGAGGGACGGGTGTGCGCCCGCTGCCAGGGCGTCGTGCGCGTCTCCACCAAACCCTGGGCCGCGGGCGACAGCCCCGCCACGAACTGACATCCCCCTACCCCGCGCCACCCTTGCCCTCCTTCGTCGATATGTCCGACCTGGATGCACGTTTCTCCGAGGCACCGGGGCACACTGCGTCCCCGGCGGACCGACGTGCGCCACGGGAAGACGGCATGGATGCAGCCGTACAGGGCTTTGGGATGACGACGCTCCAGTCGCGTCAGGAGACAGACGGGGCCCTCAGGCCCGGGGCCGCTCCGGATGAGGAGGCCCTGTCTCGACGCGCGCTGGCCGGGGAGCGGGGGGCGTGGGACGCGCTCATCGCGCGGCACCAGCGCCGGGTGGTGGTGTCGCTGCTCGCCCGGGGCATCCGGGTGGACCGCGCCCAGGAGCTGGCCCAGGAGACCTGGGCCCGCCTCATCCAGCAACAGCAGCGGGGACTGCTCACGGAGCTGCGCCTGCCCCACCTCGCGCTCGCCCAGGCCTCCTTCCTGGCCGCCGACGACGCCCGACGCACGCGGCGTGAATCGGTGGACAGCACGGTGGAGGACCTGCCGGAGCGCCAGCAGCCGGTGGACCCCTCGCAGTCCGCGGAACGGCGCCTGCTCTCCGAGGAGCAGCTCACCCGGGCCCGCGACGCGCTCGCCCAGGTGTCCCCGGGCGCGCGCAACGTCTTCCTCCTGGCCTGTGACGGCCAGGGGCTCCCCCATTCCGAGGTCGCCACCCGCGTGGGATTGTCCGTCCAGCGCGTGCGACAGATTCTGTGCGAGGTCCGCAAGAAGTTGCGCACCGCGCTCGAAGAGGAAACCCATGTCTAGGCTCACGCCCCACCTCACCCGCGACCGCACGGAGCAATACCTGCTGGGCGCGCTGCCGCCGGACGCCGCGGCGGAGCTGGAGGCCCACACCCTCACGTGCGACGCGTGCGCGCGCCTGCTCCAGGAGGAGGCCCTCCTGGATGAACAGCTCTACGAGGTCGCCGCCGCCGCGTCCCGCGAGGCCGTCGTGCTCCGCCCCGCGCGCTGGCACCGCCCCGCCGCCGCAGCGGCCGCCCTGCTGGCGGTGGCCGCCTCCGTGTTCCTGATGCTGCGCCCCACGCAAGGCCCCGGGGAGGGCCCTGTCCCCGTCCCCCCGGTCGCCATGGTGCGGGAGGCTCCCCAGGAAGACGACGCGGAGCCCCTGGACATCATGGTGGCGTGCCCGGACCTGGCGACCCAGGAGCACTGCCTGCGCTCCGCCAGCGCGCGGGGCCTGCTCGTCTACCACCCCGGCGGCATGGGCGAGGTCCCCCGCTACGACGCGTCCACGCGCCTGCCCGACGTCGCGCTGAGCTCGCGGCCGGCGGCCCTGTGAGGATCGCGATGAGTCCGCGAACCCGCATCCTCGGTCTGCTCCTGTC
>NZ_RAWD01000260.1:0-14344 GCF_003612065.1 Corallococcus sp. CA047B | reverse complement strand
GGCGGAGGCGGGCACCGCGGCGGGATGCAGGCCTGCTGCCTTTCTCAGCCGGGAGAGGTGCGCCAGGTGCACCGCTCCCAGGGAGTCCACGCCAGCGAGCGAGGCCCGGCTCAGGTCGCGCAGGTGGTCCACGGCCCCCAGCAGGAGCGATACCCGCTCCTCGTCCACGGCGACGCGCCGGTCGATCAAAGCCTGGAGGAGGTCCTCCACGCCGTGCGTGTAGTCCGTCACCGCCTGGAAGCCGATGGACGACGCGGCGCCCTTCAGCGTGTGCGCTCCCCGCAGGATGTGCTGAAGCAGCGAGTCCGCGGGAGCCACCTCGAGTGCGATGAGGTTCTCTTCCATGGAGGCGACCAGGCCCTCGGCCTCGTCCGAAAAGATGCCCAGCACCTTTTCCCACTCCGCGGTTGCTTCCGACGTCATGTCCCCCGGGCCCATCGTCAGCGCACCGCTCCCGCACGAGGCAGAGCAGGTTCACATACGGGGTTGTCGGGGGGGAACTTCCGGGACAGCCGCTTTCGAGCGGAGGTCATGGCAACTCAGCGAGACATGGGTGGGGACAGCAACCCTTCGGGAGTACCGACACACGAACCCCCCGTCCTCACAATGAGAGCCATTGCCGTGGGGGTGGGCCGACCTCCACGAAGAGGAATGAATCCAGGAGTCAACAGTACCAAGAATGTCACCTGAAAACAATGCCACCCAAGATTTCACGCACTACCGGAATCAACAGGTAGGGCGGCTCTCTGCGCAAGCCAGACTGTACAGGTAAGGGTCCTGAAGACACCCCGCAGTCTTCAATCTGCATTACCAGAATAATCATGTTTCAGTGGAGGAATGGGGAAGTCCCGTTCCCCTTCCCACCCCCGTGTAGGCAAGCCGAGTCGTTCCAGCAGCTCCAGGAACGGCCGGGGGGATGCCCGCGGTGGGGTGGCGCGCGAGAGCCGGCAGGGTGGGCGCAATGCGACCTCAGGGAGGTTGACACCCCGCGCAACGCCAATCACCGCGACAATGATTGACGGACGGCGGGTATTGGCCGTTTGATTCGTGAATGCAAAACCAAACCCTGGAGTACCAATCCTGCATCCAGAGCTCCGAACGGGTGTCCTGGCGTCTTGATGAGCTGTTGCCCGGAGACACCACCCTCGATTTCAGCCGGAGGTTCCTCTCCGACGCGCTGACGGGGACAGAAGCCATTGGCTTCCTGAGCGCGGAGGAGCGGCTGATGCTCAATCAGATCCGCTCCAACAGCTATGCCCACCTGTTCCTGTTCCTGGAGGAATACGCCGTGGCCCTGGCATCGCAGCGCGCCGGCCTGGAGCTCCACGGGAACGCGACGCACATGCGCGCGCTGCTGCGCTTCACCGAGGAGGAGCTCAAGCACCAGCAGCTCTTCGCGCGCTTCACTGGCGCCTTCGCCCGGGGGTTCAAGGTCGTCCCGGCCCTGCTCGACAATCAGGTCGAGGTGGCCCGGGCCATCATGGCGAAGTCGAACCTGGGGGTGCTCATCTTCAACCTGCACATGGAGCTCATGACGCAGCAGCACTACCAGGAGACGGTTCGCGGCAACAAAACCGAGACGCTGGATCCGCTGTTCTGCAACCTGCTCAAGCACCACTGGCTGGAAGAGGCGCAGCACACCCGGCTCGACTTCCTGGAGGCCCAGAAGATCCTCGCCCAGGCGCCCGAGACGCTGGACGCGGCACTGGCGGAGTACTCCGAGCTGCTCCAGGCCCTGCGGGGGACGTTGAACGCCCAGCTCGAACTGGACCTGCGGACCCTGGAGAAGGCGGTGGGGCGCACCTTCACGGACGCTGAGCGCCAGGAGCTGACCACCGCCCAGGAGCGTTCGTATGTCCGGGGCTTCATTGGAATGGGGATGAAGGCGCCCCTCTTCCTCTCCCGCCTGCGCGCGTTGTCCCCCACCGCGGAGCAGCACGTCCTGGCGCTGGCCCCGACGTACTACTGCGACTGAAGCCAGTCTCACGGGGGATGAGGGAGGTTGCATCCCCAAGCATCAGGGCCCGCAGGACGTGATTCCGGGGGGTTGGTGCGGGGAGTCCACGCACGGTGCGGTGCGGCTGCCCCCGGTGCCGCGCCGCAAGCCCCGCCGGGTTCCCCCCTGGGGTGACTGTGTCACCAGGGGCTGGACCCCAGCGGGGAGGGTCCCCGCTATGGTGGCGGCCCATGATCTGTCCAGCCTGTACGGAACTCCGCGCCACTGAATCCGGGGCCCCGTGTCCTGAGTGTGGCGCCACGCTCGTGCCCGCCACGGGGCAACACCTCGAGGACTTCGTGCGGGCCCTGTTGCGTCGGCGCATCGAGCGCTGGCGCTTCGACGGGTTGCTGGACTCCGTCACGGCGGAGCGACTCGAAGCCTCGCTGGAGGCGGCCCCCGAAGCCGCCTCGGCCGTGCACGAACCGATGCCGGAGCCCCCGGTGGCGCCCCCTGTCGACTCCTCGGTTCGCGCGGAAGCCTGGGCGGAGGACGTCGCGACTTCATTTCGTCACGCGGGAGAATGGCGGCCGGGTTGGGTGGCGGCGCTCGCGCACTCGCTGGACTCGGCGGCGAAGGCGGAGCGGGAGCAGGCGGAGCGACGGCGTGCGGCGGTGGTGGAGCGCCACGCGGGGGACTCCAGCGAGGACGACCTGGGCTCGGCGCTGGGTTCGGGGCGGGCGTTGTTCTCCCAGGGGCACATGGGCTCGCTGGGGGGCGGACTGGAGGCCATGGTCGCGCTCGATGAGGGCGAAGGCGCTCCCCGCCTCCATGAGTACATCTGGTGGTTCCTCGGCGCGGTGCTGGTGCTGGGCGGCTCGCTCATGGGGGTCCGCGAGGCGTGGCGGGCGCTGGGAGGCGTGCCCCGGCAGTTGATCGTCACGGGCGCGCTCTTCGGCTACCACGCGGCCTTCATCGGGCTGGGGGCGTTCCTGTCGCGGCGCTCCCTGTCGGCCGGGCGCGTCCTGGCGGGCATCGGCCTCGCGTTGCTGCCGGTGGTGTTCGTCGCGCTGTCTTCGCTGGTGGGATTGACGCCCGTGATTGGCGCCCCCGTGGCGCTGGGGGTCGCGGCCATCGGGATCATCCCCTTGAGGATCGCGGGACGGGTGTTGCACGGAGCGTCCGCCACGTCGCTCGCGGTGGCGCTGTTCCCCTCGCTGCTGGCGGGGCTTCCGCTGATGGGTTGGGACGAAGCCCCCTGGCTGCGGGCGCTCTGCGCGTCCGCGGGCGTGGTGGCGCTCGGGGCCACGGCGTGGCGTGCGCGGGCGGCGACGGGCAAGGCGCCGTTCGTCAACGCGGGCGCGGCGCTCTACGGCGCGCTCTGTCTGGCGGTCTTCGCGGTGGCGAGCGCGCCCTCCGGCTTCGATGCGCTGGAGCCGGGCAGCCCCCTGTTCGCGGGCCTCACGCTCTGGGCGATGGCGCTCGCCTCGGTGGTGGCGATGGCCGCCTCCACGGAGTCCGTCCGGGAGGCCCATCCGCGCGCGGGCCCGGTGCTCGAGACGCTGGCGCACGCGGTGGTGGCCAGTGGCGCGCTCGCGGGCGCCCTGGGCGCGTTCTCCGTCATGCCAGGAGATGATGGCCAGGTGGACGTGGCGTCCGCGGGTGCGCCCGTGCTGGCCGCGCTGCTCTTCTTCCTGCTGGAGCCCCGACGCCGGGCGCTGGTGCATCCGGGCGTCATGGCCGCGCTGCTCGCGGGGGCGCTGCTCGCGCGCACGCTGGCCCCCACGGAGCCGACCTGGTGGTGCTTCGGGGTCGCGGGCGTGGCGTCGGCGTTGTTGCTCGTGGCGCGCATCACGCTGGCCAGCGGCCTGCGCATCCGGTTGCTGGCCTGGGGCGTCGTGGTGGCCCTGGCGGCGATGCCCGCCGTGTCGGTGCTGGCGTGGGACGGAGGGCTGAGCAATCCCTGGCCCAAGGCACTGACGGGCCTGATCATCGCGGTCGCGGCCCACGTCGCCGGAGGCTGGAGATGGCGGGGACTCCACTATCTGGGAGGCATCGCCGCGCTCTTCGGAGGGGTCGCGCTCGTCGAGGGAACGCCGTGGCTCGCCTCGAACACGGCGAACCTCGCCGTCTTCGCGCTCGCGGCGGGGCTCTACAGCCTCGCGGGCCTCGCGCAGGACGCGTGGGCGCGGCCCATCGGCCAGGGCGCTTCGCTCAAGCCCCTGGAGGATGTCTCGCTGGGAGCCGCCGCGCTCGGGGTGGCGCTGGCCCTGGGCGTCACCCCTGCCCTGCCGGAGGCACTCGCGGCGGTCGTGGGCCCGGTCGGGACGCTGCTCGCGTGCGCGCCCACGGCGCTGGCCACGGCGGTGTTGCTGCTTCGCGTGCGCAGGGAGGGCAGCCGACTCGTGGCCTTCATCGCGGCCATGGGGCTCGCGCTCGCGGTGACGCAGGGCCTGGGCACGGTCTCCGACTTCACCTCGGTGCGCGCCGCCCTCGTGGCCTCGGCGCTGGCACTCGGCTTCGCGCTCTTCGCGGCCCTGCGCGGGCGCGGCCCGGTGGCGGGTGAAGGCCCGGCTCCGAAGGGCCGCCGGATGCTGGACGTCATCCCCCTGCCGTTCGCAGCGCGAGGATGGCCGCTCTTCACGGACGGCTTCGCGGCGGCGGCGCTCGTGCAGGTCGTCTGCGCGACGCTCACACTCGTGAACTGGATTCCCGTGCCCGTCAGCGCCGAGCGGCCCGGGTTCCTGCTCGCGGGAGGACTGCTCACGGCGGTCGCGCTGCTGGCGTTCGTGTCGCGCGGCTTCGTGGCGTATGCCTTGCGCGGCTCGGTGGTGACGCTCGCCACGGGCGGAGCCTTCATCGCGCTCACCGCGGTCATCAACCGCGCGGGCCGTCCGCTCTCCCCCGACGTGAGCGCGTGGCGCCTGCCGCTCATCGGCATCGCCCTGTGGCTCCTCGCGCTGGCGACGCGGCGCTTCGGTCCGTGGCTCGGGCGGCTCTTGGAGAATCCGCGGCACGGGCCGCTCTACCATGCGGTGCCCCACGTGGGCGTGGCCGCGCTGGCCCTTGTCCTCCTGCGCTCCGCCGTGAAGGTGGGGCTGCCGGATCCGTCCTTCGCGCTCGGCGTGGTGCCCCCGCTCCTGGTGCTGGGGCCGGCGCTGCTCTGGCTGCTCCTCGCGGCCTCGTTCCGCTCGCGGCCGCTGGCCCACCTGGGCCTCCTGCTGGGGCTGCCCGGCGCCGCGCTCTGGGCCGCGCAGAAGGCCCTGCTCGGGGCGCCGCTGATGGCGCTGCGACCGCCCGACGGGCAATGGGTGCTCGCCACGCCGGTGCAGCTCATGGGTCCCTATGAGCTGGACTGGCTCCAGCCCACGACGTGGCTGGCCCCCGGGGACACGCTCTTCCTCTCCTGGCAACGGGCCTTCGCGGGCGTCGCCGCCGCCGGGCTCGTCTACGCCGGGGCCGCCATCGCGGTGGCGAGCCTGGGCGCGGCACGCGCCTTCGTGCGCCGCCTGCTCTGGCCCACCGCCGAGGATCTTCCCGAGCCCTTCCTCCAGCTCCTGCGCCAGTGGTCCACCACGGCCGTGGCGCTGGTGGCGGCGGCGGCGTTCTTCCAGCCAGGGCTGCCGTCCGCGGGGCTCGCCTTCGCCACGGGGGCCGTGCTGTTCAGCGGAGGCGCACGCAAGGCGGGGCGCATCGTCCTGGGGCTCGGCCTGCTCCTGCTCGTCCATGCCCAGGCCCACCGGGCAGCCCTCTTCGAGGCGTGGCCCGGGCCCACGCTCTCGCTGCTGGGGCTCGCGGTGGTGACGCTCGGTCCGTGGGTCACGCGACGGCGGGGCATTGATGCAAGCCAGACGCGGCTGCGCACGCAGCTGTCCTCGCTGCCCTTCCTGCTGACGGCGACGGCGTACGCGCTGGCCGTGACCGCGGAGCCCTGGACGACGCTGGCCGTCCCCGGCCTCCTCTGGAGGATGCTCCAGGGCCTGGGCGGAACATGGATGGTCTCCCCGGCCTACGCCCTGACGCTCGCGCTCATCGCCACGACGTTGCTGGTGGGGGCATTCCAGTGGCGGGGCGCGCTCGCGGGCTTCGTCGCCAGCACCGCGACGATGCTGATGGGAGGCGCGGTCCTCTGCGCGCTGATGACCGCCATCGTCATCGACGCGAGCGGATCCGGACAGGTGCCGGGCTACCGGAGCCTCTTCACGGTCTCCGGAGCGGCGCTGGCCCTGGCCGCCGCGGGGAGTGCCCTGGCGCTGCACCTCGCCCACCGCGTCACCGCGCGGCGCAGAAGCGACGTGGCAGGCGGCATGGGCTGGGGGCGCGACCTGTGGCTCGTGGCGACCGGCCTGCTGCTCGCCATCGTCGCCGTGAAGGGACAGGCGCCGGAGGAGGCCCTGCCCCTGGCCCTCGCGGCCATCGGGCTGGCGGTGGGCGTGTCCCTGCACTGCGCATGGCGCGAGCACACGGGACGGCACGTGTACTTCGTGCAGGTGGCGGTGGTGGGCGTCTACGCGCTGGTGCGCGGCCTGTACGCGCAGGGCCTGCGCCCGGAACACGATGCGCTCTTCGCGCTGTCGCTGGGCTTCGTGCTGGTGGGCGTGACGGTGCTGGCGCGCAGGGCGGGCGTGCAGCCCGTGGAGCGCGCGACGCGGCGCTTCGCGGCGCTGCTGCCCATTGGCATGGCGCTGGTGCTGCCCGGGGACGCGACGGGCGAGGCCGCCCTGCTCGCGGGTGGCTCCGGCCTGCTGTACGCGGCGCTGGGCGCGGTGGAGCGCAGCCGGATGTTCGGCGCGTTCGCGGCGGCCGCTTGCAACCTGGCGCTGCTCATCGCCGCGCTCGCGTTCGGACTGGAGGGCCTGGAGGTGTACCTGGCCCCGCTCGGCCTGCTGTTCCTGATGATGGGGCAGCTCTTCACGTCCAGCCTGCCCCAGGCGGCCCGCAACGCGGTGCGCATCCTCGGGGGCCTGCTGCTGTACGTGCCCGCGGCGGCGAAGCTGGCGATGCGGATGGGCGAATCGGAGGACGGGACGTATGCGCTCGTCTTCGGGGCCGTGTGCCTGCTGGGCGTGGCGCTGGGAATGGCCTTGCAGATCCGCGCCTACCTGGCGCTGGGCACGCTGTTCCTCACCCTGGACGTGGTGGCCAACCTGCTGGACGCGGGGCTCCGGGACCATCGCATCGGCTTCCTGGTGATGACCCTCACCGGGCTCACCATCGTGGGCGGCCGGGTGATGGCGACCCTCAAGCGCCAGGAATGGGAGCTCCTGTTGCGGCGCGTGCGCGTCCAGCTTCGCGGCTGGGATTGAGGAGGACCCGGGCGGGTGCGCGCCAAGGCAGGCCCCCGCCGCTCAGGTCCAGCTCACTGCACGACCGGCGCGCGGAACAGCTCGCCTTCGCTGCCTTCCAGCACCAGGGTCCCCTGGTCCGAGCTGCCCACGCGCAGGGACGCCCGCGTCTGGCCTCGGCGATCCACCAGGCTCAAGCCGGGCATGCCGTGCTCGTCCGCGCCCAGGATGGCGCGGGGCCGTCCATACGCATCCGCCAGTTCCAGCCGCGATGAGCCATCCACCTGGAGCCCCACGGAGAACAGGTCCACGCCTCCGGACTTGGACAGCGTCAGGCGGGGGGCCTCGTCCGAGAACACCATGAGTTCGGCCAGCGCCTCGCCTTCCGCCGTGGAGAAGCGCAGGCGGGGCGAGTCATCCGCGCCCACGCCCAGCAACGCCCGGGGCCGGCCCGCGCTGTCGCGCAGCACCAGGGCCGCCGCGCCGTCCTTGTTCGTGTCCAGCGTGGCCCGGGTGCGGCCCTGCGCATCCTGGAGCACCAGCCGGGACGCGATGACTTCTCCGGACGACAGCGCCGGGTCCCGCAGGGCCGCGGCCCCCAGGCCCAGGACGGCCAGGGTGAGCGCGGCGCAGGTGAGGCCCTGCCACCGCCGGATGCGAGCTTCCAGCCGCTCCATGCGCGCGTCGGTTGAATCCATCCCGGTGTCGCCTCCTGTCCGCGCCACCCTGGCGGGACGAAGACGAGGCTAACAAATGCGGCCCCTGCACGGGCTTTTCCGCTCGGCCGTGACACCCCGTCCATCGCGGGGTGTGGAGGGCTCGACGTTCCGGGTCGGGCCTGCGCCGTCAGGGCAGCACGCTCACATGGACAGCAGGCGTGCGGCGCTCCGTCGCGCGCTCCACCACGCGCCCCAGGCGCAGCAGCAGGTGCTCTTCATACGGACGCCCCATGAGGTGGATGCCCACCGGAAGGCCCGCGCGGTCGAAGCCCGCCGGCACCGACAGGGCCGGGCACCCCGTGAGGTTCGCCAGCCGGATGAAGCGCATCAGCGCGTCCACCACCGGCAGGTTGGATTCGCCGTCGGGGAGGGTCGCTTCGGGAATGGCCGGGGCGGTGGTGGCCGTCGTCGGGGTGAGGATGACGTCCACGCCCGCCATGAGGGTCAGCAGCTCCCGGGTCAGCCGGTGCCGGTGTCGCAGCGCATGGACGAAGTCCGTGGCCCGGAAGCGACGCCCGAGCGCCAGGTTGGTGCGCGAGTCGAGGCCGAACACCGACGCGCGGGCCTTCAGTTGAGGAAGCATCGCCTCCGTCATCTCACTCAGAATGATGCAGCTGTGCGTCCAGAGGATCGTGTTGAGGTCGGGCGGAGGAATCTCCACCACCGTGGCGCCCGCGTCGGTGAGGGCACGCACCGCCTCCCGGCACCGGGCCACCACGTCCGGGTCGGCGTCCTCGAAGTGGGGGGTGCAGAGCCCCAGGCGGAGGCCCTTCAGCGCGCCGTCCTCGTAGCCGGACAGGTGGTGCGGGGGTTGCTGCCGCGCGACGACGTCCTGCCCGTCGGGTCCGGAGAGAATCGCATACATCGCCGCGACGTCGTCCACGGTGAGGCCCATGGGGCCGACGTGCGCCACGTTCCAGCACAGCGGGGGCACACCCGTCTCCGGGATGCGGCCCCAGGTGGCCTTGAGGCCGACGATGCCGCAGAGCGCGGCGGGAATCCGGATGGAGCCTCCGCCATCCGCGCCAATGCTCAGCGGGCACAGGCCCGCCGCCACCACGGCGCCAGACGCGCTGGAGCTTCCGCCAGTGATGTGGCCCCGGTTCCACGGGTTGCGCGCGGCGCCGTGATGAGGGTTCAACCCGATGGGGTTGATGCCAATCTCATTCATGTTGGCCTTGCCCAGGATGACGGCGCCCGCGGCCTTCAGGCGCGCGGCCACGGTCGAGTCGGCGGCCACCACCTCGTTGCGGAACGTCGTGCCCAGCGTGGTGGGAAAGCCGGCCAGGTCCACCTCGTCCTTCAAGACGACGGGCACGCCATCGAGCACACTCAAGGGCCTGCCGGCGCGCAGTCGCTCCGCCGCCGCCTCCGCGGCCCGCAGCACCTCGTCGGGCTTGCGCGCGATGAAGAGGCCCAGGCGGTCCGCTCCACCGTCCAGGCGCTCGATGGCCTCGTGGAGCTTTCGCACCACGGTGACGGGGTCCGTTCCGCCGTCGCGGTAGGCCCGCGCGAAGGCCGCGACCGTCTCCCGCTTCGGCTCCAGGGTGGACGCGGCGACGGCGCGCGCGGCCTGCTCCTGGGGTGTCTGGGATTCCGTCGGCGGCGCGCCGGGCGGCAGTGGATATTGGATGGGCGGCGCATCTCCGGCGGACAGCTCACGCCAGGTGTCGATGCCGCTGTCGCGCAGCAACTTCTCCACCAGCACGGGCCCGACTCCGCCCCGCTCCAGCGTGTTGACGAAAGCCTTGAGGGCCACGCCTGAAAGACGCGGCGCCTTCACCGGGGGGCGTTGATAGGACATGGGCGCAGCCTACCGCGATGCGCCCGGCCCCGGGCTATTCCATGGCGCTGACATAGGCCACGGTGCCCGAGTGATCGATGTTGCTGTTGTCGTAGGTCGCATGACCGTAGCCGCTGCCGTCCTTCGCCTCGGCGAACTCGTTGGGCCAGCCGCCGCCCGTGAAGATTCCCAGCACCTTGCCCTTCCAGAACACGGGCGAGCCGGAGTTGCCGGAGACGCCGCTGAGCCAGGTGTCGAAAGAGCTGCGGTCGCGGTGGGGATTGGCGTTGGCGACCGTGCCTTCGGTGTACTTCATCGGCTGTCCCAGGGGGTGGCCCAGCATCTGGATCAGATCGCCGTTCGCCACCGTCCTCGCCTCCGCCGAACTCACCTGATCCAGGATGAGCTTCGTCTCGAAGTAGCCCTCGATGGTGAGTATCGCCGTGTCATTGGCGGTCATCTCGCGCGCCTTGATCTTGTAGACCTTGTAGGTGAAGGAGGAGCGGCTGCTCGACTTCCGGTAGTACCCCGTGACGAAGCGGAGGTCGGTCACCTTCGAGTCATCCACCTCTTCCATCAGGCTGATGACGTTGTGGCCGGCGGTCGCGATCTGGCTGCGGTTGTAGACCCACCCCGTCCCGATCATCCACACCGCGGGTTCGTTGGCGAGCGCATCACTCAACCGGCCGCCCTTGAGGCCTTCCGGGTAGTGGGGTTGGCTGAAGTACTTCTGGGACGTGCTCAACGTGAGGCCGGACGCGCCAATGAACTTCTGCCCCTGGATGCAGAGCAACCCCACCGAGTCCGCCAAGTCGGTGATGGAGGAGGACTCACCCGCTGCCTGATAGATGTCCGCAGGGTAGTTGCCATTGAAGATCGCCATGCGGCCATCTTGTTCCCGGGCCTGCGTCCGCACCAGCCTTCCTGGCGTCCCGCCACGACCGAGACAGTCTCCCAACCCGATGCGTCGGGGAGCAATGCGCCAGGACTACCGCGTTGCGCGGAGCGTCAGTCGAAGGGGGAAGCGCTCTTCGATGCCGGGCAGGAACAGGGGCCGCCCTTCACGCGCGGCCTGGATCGCCTTGCGGAAGTCGAGGTCGCCATAGGCATCCAGCACCGACGGGTCGAAGCTGTGGACTCCATCCCCGACCCCTTCGTTCTCGATGTCCGGCACGAGTGATTCATAAAGACCCAGCGGTGAATAGACCAGGGACTGGACACCGCCCTCGGCGTACATCCCTGCGGTCGTCTCCAGGAAGGTCGCCCTCGCCTGGATTACGCCCGTGGCCACGAGTGCGGCATTGCGGTCCCCATACTGGCCGAAGAGCTCCCCTTCGACGCGCACCGAACCTTCGACGAAGACCCGCGCTCCGTTGCCGAACGAGAGGGTCCGCGCTTCCAGGTCGCCCCGGACGATCACGAGGCCGGGCAGATAGTCGTCCGTCCACAGGTGCAGATGGCCCGTCGTCCTGAGCGGGCCCTCGACCAGGACGACGTAGGGGCCGTCCCCCGTGTCGAGCCCTTCTGGCGCGTCAAGTCCCGCGTCGAGGCGCCGGACAACACCAGGGGAGCGCTCGAAAATGTCGAGCTCCGGCGCCCAGCGATGCGAGCGCAGGCGTGCGCGGACCTCCAGGAGGGTCGTCGATTCACCCAGTTCGTCGAGTCGGTTCGGGGGCATGAAGCACATTCAACACGAGATTACGGCTCGCGGTCCGCCATCTCCTGGGCACGGGCGAATTCGAGCAACAGGTTCATTGCCCTTCTGTACCGCGTCGGACCAAGGTTGGCTGAAGGAAACCCCCATGACCTCTTCATTCTCGCGTTGGGCCTGTGTTCTTGGATTGCTCACGTCGGTGGCCTGCTCTGACAGTCCCCCGGACGACGTGGACCCGGTGGATGGGGGCAACGTCACCGATGGCGGAAGCACCGATGCGGGAGGAGGCAGCGACGCGGGAGGAGGCGGCGACGCGGGAGGAGGCGGCGACGCGGGCTCAGGCGGCGGAGCCGACGCCACGGTGGCCGGCGCGACGAGTCTGCCCTTCCCCACGCTGCACCACCTGACCGTGGAGTGGGCGTTCAGCGGAGATGCCAACGCCAATGGCGTGGTGACGGTCCGCTACCGGATCGCGGGTACCACCGTCTGGCGCGAAGCACTCCCGCTGCGCCGCGTGGCCGCGGGCAGCAACGAGGGCTTCAGTTGGGCAGGCCGTCATTCCGGCAGCGTGTTCGACCTCCAGCCGGGAACGACCTACGAGTTGGAGCTGACGCTCACGGACCCCGACGGCGGGACGACCACGCGCACCATGAATGCCACCACGCGTCCGTTGCCGGTCCCCATGGCGAACGCTCCCATCAAGGCGGTGACGCCCGCCACGTTCGCCAGCGTCGCCGCGAGCGCCCAACCCGGGGACATCCTCCAGTTGGGCGCGGGGACCTATGCTGGCTTTGATTGGTCCCGCAGCGGCACCGAAGGAAAACCCATCATCGTCCGGGGGACCACTGGGGTGGTGATCAACGGCGCCATCAACGTCTTCACCCAGGCCTACGTCCACCTGGAAGGGCTCACCGTCAACGGGCGCATCCGGTTCAACGGTTCGAAGCACATGGTCATCCAGCGTTGCGCCATCAACGCCAGCAGCACCTACGGCGGCGACGGCATCGTGACCTTTACCCGCGCGGAGAACGCATACATCGCGGACAACGTGGTGACGGGTCTGACGCAGTGGGCGGAGGCGTCGCTCGGCGTCAGCGGGGACAACCTGGGCGAGGGCATCGCCGTCACCGGTCCGGGGCACGTCATCCTGCACAACCGCGTGACGGGGTTCCGGGACGGCATCTCCCTCCTGGAGGACGATGAAGCCGTGGATCAGTTCAGCATCGACATCCTGAACAACGACCTGACCGGCAACGCGGACGATGGCATCGAGGCGGACTTCTGCTTCCACAACTGCCGCATCGTCCGCAACCGGCTGACGAACAACTTCATCGCGGTGTCATCGCAGCCGGGGCTGGGCGGACCTACGTACTTCGTCCGCAATGCCATCTACAACGCGGTGCACGTGGCCTTCAAACTCTACCGGGGCAGCACGGGGGACGTGCTCCTGCACAACACGGTGGTGAAGCATGGCGACGCGTTTGGCATCTACGCGGGGCGCCCGGTGGCGCACCTCTACGCACGCAACAACCTCTTCCTGGGAGGACCCGGAGGCACCTTCAACGGGTACAGCAGCGGCACCGGACGGGTGTTGCACGTCCCCGACCTGGAGGTCGCCACTTCGAGCCTCGATCATGACGGTGTGGGCTCCACCACGGACACCCTCACGGGCCGCCTGGGGGCCAGCACGTTCAGCAGCCTCCAGACCCTGCGCACCGGCACGAGCGAACAGCACGCCGTGCAGGTGGACCTCACGGCGTTCGCATCCACGGTGGCGTATCCCGCCGCGCCGCTGACGCTCTACGCGAAGCCCGACCTGCGGATCCGCGCGGATTCCGCCGCGGCGAACGCAGGCCAGCCCCTGCCGAACATCAACGAGGGCTTCACCGGACTCTCGCCGGACCTGGGGGCGTTCGAAGCGGGCGTGGACCTCCCCGTCTACGGCCCGCGCTGAACCGGGAAGGCTTCACCGCTGGTGCGCTCAGGGCACCAGCAGGGCTCCGTCCGACAAGGCGACCTCCGCCCCGGCGCCTCCCAGGCCGCCCCAGATGAACAGGGATTGGCCTGTCCACACGCCGGCATGTCCCGACCGCGCCGACGGGGCCCCCTGGGTGCGCAGCGGGGTCCAGGTGTCGCTGGCAGGGTCATACGCCGCGCCATCCGCGCACGCGCCACCGTTGCCGCACTTCGAGGAGGCGCCACCCCAGACCCACATCCGCGTCCCCGTCCAGACCGCGACGTGTCCGGTGCGGGGCGTGGGAGCCCCCTTCGTCGACAGGGGTGACCACGCGTCACGCCGGGGATCATACCGGGCCCCGCCCTCGCAATAGCGCGGCCCGCCGCAGCCCAGCCCGCCAAAGACAAGCATCTCCGTGCCGGTCCACACCGCCGTGTGCGCCCAGCGGGCCTCGGGTGCTCCCTCCGAAGCCAGCGGCCGCCAGGTGTCCGTCGCGGGTGAGTACGCCGCGCCATCGCCCAGGGCCACGTCCACGGATGCGCCGCCACTGCCGCCCCAGACGAGCCATTCCTGCCCCGTCCACACCGCGGAGTGATAGCGGCGTGCCACGGGCGCTCCGGTCCCAGACAGGGACTTCCACGTCCCGGCCTCCACGTCGTACCGGGCGCCATCCCCCAACACGCGGGCCTGCTGGGGTTCCTCTCCGCCCCACACCAGCATCCCCTGCTCCGTCCACGCCGCCGTGTGCCAGCCGCGAGCGGAGGGCGCGCCCTGGCTGGGAAGCGCGCTCCAGGTATCGGTGTCCGGTGCGTAGGCCGCCCCATCCCCACAGGGGAGCTGGGGCCGATCGCCGCACCCCACGCCTCCCCAGACGAGCATGCGCTGGCCGGTCCAAACCGCCGTGTGCAACGTGCGCGCGGCGGGAGCCCTCAGCGACGACATCGGGGTCCAGCTCCGCGCCGCCACGTCGAACCGGGCCCCATCTCCGCAGACCCCGTTGACCGTACAGC